>JBKKAT010000796.1:0-2816 GCA_046714535.1 Acidobacteriota bacterium
GACTTTCGCGTTGAGAAGATCGCGCAGATGCGTTGCCAGCCCGCTGAAGAAGGAAACAAGTGCGACGCGATGAGAACCCAGATGAGAGTGCAAACTACGGCAATCAGCCAGCAAAGTTTCAAGAAAAGCAAACCGCTCCAGTTCGGTGAGTTTTACCGGCTCACGGGGGATGAAACCGAGAATCGCAGGTTGCGGCTTCTCGCCGCTTTGAACCATTTCCGATTGCGTGCTGATTTTTTCTTGCAGAATGCGGACATCATCGGGAAGATCGGGTGGCCTGAGATCCATGCGACTAATCGTGGATCATAATCGTAATCATGATCGTAATCATCATAATCTCTATTTCAGAACCCACCAAACATTTACCCGATTTGGACGGAGAGCATGGAAACGGAACCACCATCAATTCCTTCCACAGGAAACGTAACAGTTTCATTCTGCTTTCCAGTTCCCAGCACATACAAGAGTGGCAGATAGTGTTCCGGAGTGGGAACGGAAAGGAGTGCATCTTTTCCGAGCGATTCATAGTGGATCAGCGGAGAATATTCAGCAGCCATCATCAACTGACGTGCCCGTTGTTCAAAACGGGTAGCCCAATCGTAAGGCTCCGGAACATGGCGCCCCCATGCGTACGCGTGAAGGTTGTGCACCAGATTTCCACTTCCCAGAATTAGCACGTCCTGTTCGCGCAACGGAGCGAGCTTTCTCCCAAGTTCAAAGTGGAAAGAGGGAGGTTGTGTTTCATCAATGCTGAGCTGCACAACCGGTATATCGGCTTGTGGATAGATATGACAAAGCACAGACCACGTTCCGTGATCCAGGCCCCAATCAGGATCCGCATAAGTTGAAACTGGTGAAAGCAGTTGCTGGACCTGGCTTGCGAGTTGCGGGTCACCGGGCGACGGATAGCTCACTTGATACAGTTCCTTCGGGAAACCGCCAAAATCATGAATGGTTCGTGGCGCATCACTGATGGTTACCGCAGTGGATGGAATGTACCAATGAGCAGAGATGCAAAGGATCTTTTTCGGCGTTGGAATTGTTTGACCGATGTTTCGCCATGCTTCTGTGTATTCGTTCTTCAGAAGCGCGTTCATGGGATTTCCATGACCGACAAAAATCGCCGGCATCATAAAGACACTAAAGGCCTTCGGTCAGAATCATGTGGGCGGTCGCGCATTGTTGGCGCAGATTTCTGGCGGGAGCGTATTCCGGAGAGTTCACCCATTCTCTGGCGCGCGCAACGCTTTCGAATTCGAGAATAACAAAACGTTTTGGAATCCAATCCCCCTCCAGAACTTCTGTAGCTCCACCGCGAGCGAGATATTTGCCTCCATATTTGGCAATGGAAGCAGGAGCAAGTCTTTTGTACTCTTCGTACAGGATACGATCCTGAACGTCAATATCTACGATGACATATGCTGGCATTTCTAATCGCGAATCATGATCCAGAGTCCTATCCTAATCGTAGTCGAAAACCCGATTCCGATCAAAGCTCACACGCAACAATTTAAGCACAATGATCGTAATCGTAAGTCCGGGTGTTCATCGCGGGCGAATTGGAAACAGCTCCCTGCCAATCATTAACATATTTATGCTTTAGATATATGTTTATATGCATGAGGACCATGGTTATCCTGGAAGACAGGCTGCATCGGGAAGCAAAGGCGTATGCGGCGCGGCACGGAACCACTCTGGCCGCCTTGATTGAGGAAGCGCTTCGCGCCAGATTGTCCCGCAAAGAAAAACCAAAAAGGAAAAAGAGGATTCGGCTGAGAACTTTTTCTGGAGACGGCTTACAGCCGGGCGTATCTCTCGATCATATGGCAGGAGTTTATGACCGTATGGAAGAACCGGAATGATCGCGCCGGATATCAATATTCTGTTGTATGCACTTAGGGAAGAATCCGAGCGACATGTCGAGTTTCGGGCATGGTTGATGAACGCGCTAGGTAGGGATGAGCCGGTTGCTCTATTCGAACCGGTTTTAGCAGGACTCCTTCGAATGGGAACCCATCCGAAAATCTACAAGACTCCTACTCCAAGGAAAGTCATCGAAGGATTTATCGAAGATATGCTGTCTTCACTTATCGCATTGCAATTAAGAGCGGCTGAGCGGCACTGCGCTCTTTTTCTCGAATTGTGCCGTCGTGCAGATTGTAAAGGAAATCTAATCCAAGACGCATACCTGGCTGCACTTGCTTTAGAACACAACTGTAGATGGATCACGACGGATCGTGATTATGCTCGATTTTCAGGACTGGCCTGGCGACATCCGCTGGATGATGGGAAAGATACTCGAAACCCTGCATGACACTTTTGGATTCCGGTTCCCAAATATATATTAGGGCCCTGATTAGCATGGACACGGCCTGATCTTAATAACCGTAGTTGACCGGCTGGCACCATTGATCTTTGGCCCGCAATCGCTGCAATTGATCGCCCATTTTTTCAGCGTATTCCTTTCGGTCCCTCACACCAAAAACCCATTCGTCCAGATACTTGTTGAACCTCACAACATCTTTCGATGTTTTGCGCCAGTTCACGTAGAAATCATTATCGCGATCATAATAGCCTTGCGCGAACGAAGGATGGCAGCCCCAGGGCTCTTCAACAACCGCGTTCACAACAAAACCCGGAATCAGGGTTCGGTTCGGATCAGAACGAATCACGTTTTCTTCTACGATTTCTTCGGCAACAACGATGACATTGTCTGCAGCAAACGCCGCCTCTTTTTGGACACCCATCAGTCCCCAGATCTGCGCATCACCATTCACATCGGCTCTTTGCGCATGAATGATGGTTGTACTCGGATT
>JBKKAT010000797.1:0-4757 GCA_046714535.1 Acidobacteriota bacterium
ACGTAATCACGCCTGATACTTTGAACAGAGCGAAACCGAAAATGGTTCTGATGCACCCGTTACCGCGCGTGAATGAAATCAGTGTGGAAGTCGATAGCGATCCGCGCGCGGCCTATTTCCGCCAGATGGAGTACGGCCTTTACGTCAGAATGGCCCTACTCGCGATGGTCCTCGGCAAAGCCTAATTCGTCTTCGCGTCTTCGCGTCTTCGCGTCTTTGCGTTAAGAATCCAATCCACCATGATATCGAAGAGGCCGGGGACAAATTGAGTTAACCGCGGAAACTCAGCCATGCTGCCGGTCTCACTCAAGAGCAGAGCATGATTGCCTTTGGGAAACACACGAACAGTAGCTTTATCGTTTCCTGCTTTTTTGAAAGCGTTTTCCAGGATCGTTTTGTTCGGAGTCAATGGAACGCCACGGTCCAATTCGCCATACAACACCAGAACAGGACGTTTCACTTTTTCCAACGAAGGAACAGGATCGTAATCGAGCAAACTGCTGTACCAGAGCAGAAACCGCGGATTGGCCGGTCCTGAAGAATCAAGGACTTTTTGATTCGCTTCTTTTTGCAGTTTCTCCATTTCCAGGCGCAAATACGCTTTTGTATCTTCCGTACGCAAGCTGTCAATTTCCCCTTTCAGCTGATCCTTAGCTTTCGCAATTTGCTCATCGGTCGCGCCGGTTGCCTTCATCTCCTCACTGGTGCGTTGCAGTTCCTGCTCAAACGGAGTAACGGAAGGAACTGATAACAGGACGGCAAAAGCGATGTTTTCTTCCCGTTCCATTGCTTGTGGAATAATCCAACCAGCCTGACTCGCGCCCCAAAGTCCAATCGCTTTCGGATTTATCTCCTTTCGCGTTGACAGGTAATGCACACCGGCAATAGCATCAGACGCATAGTCTGTAAAACTGGCATCCATCCAATGCCCTTCCGATCCACCAGTTCCCCGCTTGTCGTAGCTCAATACAGCAATGCCACGACGCGAAAAAAGATACGCGATCGGTCCAAAGAAATCACGGGTGACGGGTCCGGAGCCATGCACCAGCACTACAGCTGGAAAAGGTCCCTTCCCTGAAGGAAGCACCAGAGAACCGGACAGTTGAGTTTTCCCGCTCGTAAATTTAATTTCCTCTTCCTGATACAACGTCTCCCGTTTTGCAGCTTTCTGAGAAACATTTTCTTTTGACCAGACCAGTCCCGTTATCTTACCTTTCGCGTTCTTTTCAAAAATAATTCTTTTCTGGCCTGGCACAGGAATCCACAGACCGGGTCCCGAAAAAAATTCCGTATCAGAAATTGCGTGAAGCGGCCCCACTTGACCTTTTTCATCCAGGTAAGTGAGCTGATTTTCCCCTAATTCATCCCAGGTTCTTATATGCAGAAATTGTCCTGATTCAAATTCATAGCTCCCGAAATATTTTCGAACATCAACCGCCACTGTGCGAACCAGTTCAAAGGTGCCTTTCTGATTTCCGGATGTAACCTTTCCCTGAATGGAATTCTGTTGAACTTTGCCGTCGAATAACAACGACATCTTCTCCTGTTTCAGTTCAAACTGCAGATGGGACGGTTCAGCAGTACGGATGGATACCGGTTCTTCCGATATTCCTTCAAACGGCACAGACAAAGTTCCGCGCTCTTCGGAGATAATTTCAAGTCGAACCGGCGCAGGAACTTCTCCCATGTGAAGCGTACCGATCCAGATTCCTGTCAGAGAATTTAAGGTGGCAAGTAGCAGGACAATCTTCATAACGGTACTATGCTTTCAGTACGAAGACTCTTGCAAAAAGTTCAGAAAGGCTTATTTCCCGACAACCACCGGTCCAGTGAATCACGCATGTTGCTGGTTAGAAACAGCTGCAGACCCATACACGGAGTCCTGGAATTTTTCGCCTTCACCCAAACAACTCTTGCCGGACATTCAATTGGGATCGTCGCGACCGGAACGTGCAGTTTTACGTAGAGATTATCATCCTCCGTTACACGGGCCAGATTCTCCACGCAAATACCGTTCGTGCTAACGTTCAGTGCTTTCGCCTTTACCCACTTACCGGAATCGGTGCGATAAGAAACGGGGAACGTGATGGGAAAACGTTTTCTTTCATCGTTGTCGGTTAGCTTCTCTTCTTTTACTTCTTCAAAAATCAGCAGTGGAGGAGGAGCAGGTTCGGGGCCAACGGAAAGAATTTCTCCTTCTACAATGTGGGAAGTTGAAGGTTCAGCAGAATCAGCAGGAGCAGCGGGAACCGCAGTATCCACCGGCACTCGATAATTCGAAACTCCAGGAGTAATCGTTAAGGGTATGGTTTTCATCTGGAGATTGCGAAGAAAGATTTTTACCGTATACTCGCCTGGAGGAAGGTTCCAGCTAAGTCCTTCAGGATCCCGAATCGTTCTATAGTCACGATCCACTTTCTCGATTTTTACATCGGTAAAAAGCAAGACGCGACCATTTTCATCCACTGGAACCAACACAATTTCCTGTGTGGTAGATTCATCAGACATTTTTCCCGCCCTCGCTTTCTTTATTCTGATACTTTAAGGTGGAATTTTCAAGGAAAATATCAACCAGCGTCTAATAAATTCTGTTTTCTTTAACCAGATCGTGCGCCGTTTGAGCCGATACAGGAGCTGAAAAATAACTGCCCTGGGATGCTTCACATCCAAGCCTTTTCAGTTCTTCTATCTGATGTTCCGTTTCTACTCCTTCAGCAAAAATAGAAAATCCCAAACTATTTCCCAGCGCAATCAATGTTCCCACGACACCTACATACATCTTGTCCACTTTCATGCCCTCAACGAGTGAGGAATCGACCTTCAAAGTGTCTACAGGGAATTGAGGCAAACCTTTGAGAGAGGAAAAACCTGTTCCAAACTGATCGAGCGTGATTGAAATCCCCAGCGATCTGATCTCATTCAAAGAACCGTGAATCCCTTCGAAGTTCTCAATCAATGAAGATTCGGTGATTTCCAACCTGAGCCGTACCGGATCAATTCCCAGTTTCTCTAAAGTATTAGTAAGGAATTTTATGAAATCCGGATCGCGGAAGAGTGCAATGGAAAGGTTGGTCGAAACAAAAAGATAGGAATGATCCGGAAATTCTTTCTGGAATTCCTGAATCTGCCGGCATGCTCTCTTGATGATCAGTCGATCAATGGTTCCATGCAATCCAATTTGCTCGGCAAGAACGATAAAGTCCGATGGTTCTAACATCCCGTGTTCAGGATGCTCCCATCTCAGACATGTTTCAAAACCAATGATGCGGCCCGTTTTTAAACAAATCACCGGCTGATAATGATTGGTGAATTTGTCTTCCGCGACAGCGCTTCTCAGATCTCGCTCCAGCTGAGCCATTCTCATTATTTTTTGATGCATGTCTGCGTCAAATACTTCGTAGCGGGCACGGCCCAGTTGCTTGGCGCGATACAGCACGGTATCCGCTTCCCACAACAGATCTTCCGGGCGCTCCGGAGGAGAAATGGTTGAAGATAGCGTAAGAGAACCGGTTGGGGAATCTTCCTGGCTGGTCAGCCATTGGCCGGAGCTGAGCGCGATTCCTATGCTCATACTAATAAAGATTTCCCGTTCTCCGAGCCGGAATGGATTCTCAAACGCCGTTTGTATCCGCGAAGCAACGCGCGTAGCATCCTGAGTTCCACGCACTTCTCCCAACAATACAGCAAATTCATCCCCACTCAGACGAGCGACCGTATCCGCGCTTCGAATCTTACTGTTCAATCTCTTTGCGGCAGCCATCAGTAATTCATCACCGGTGCGATGACCGAAGCTGTCATTGACCCATTTAAAACGATCCAGGTCCAGGAAAAGAACTGCAAACTGATACTCAGAGCTCCTGCGCGCGCGATCAAAACAGACGCTTAGCCGTTCCAAAAACAAAGAGCGATTCGGAAGACCGGTCAAAGAATCGTAGAGGGCACTGTGCAAAAACTGCTCTTCTTTTTGCTTTTGTAAAGTTATGTCAGCAACCGTGCCCAGAATGTTCGTGACTCCTTCTTCGGTTTCGTTGATTCGGCTGATATCTTGCAAGATCCATACAGTGGATTCATCTTTTCGGCGCAAACAAACCTGATCCGCCTTGAGTCGTTTCTCAACCGAGAAACGGCGAATAAAATTCTCGTATTCGGTTTTATCCAGAAAAAAATTTGATAATTTTAGACCGAGTAATTCCAGAGGACTTTCGTACCCTAGAAGACGCGCAAAAGCTTCGTTGCAGTTTTCTAAAATGCCGTCTGGCAAGGATGCCACATACATGCCTGCTGGATTGCGTTCAAAATAGAGCTGGTAGGAATTTTGATTTCCTTCTTCTTCCGATAACTTGGAATTCTTAACAATACGACTATTCGAGTTCATCATGCATACCTAGCCACCTTAATAATTTGGGTCACTTTCACATCCAAAGCAATGAGGAAAACACCCTAGTTTTCAAATAAATAGACCCTAGTGAGACAGAAATGTTGCAAATTGTGAATTTCAAGGGTTGCCACTCCGAATTTCCCGAGAAGATTCAAGTAACATCTTGCATTTTGAACGTTTCAATACATCATTGGATTTGGGAAAGTCTGGATATTATGTAAAATATAGAGTTTCAGGGGGAGGGTACTATGGAAGAGAGTCCCGAGATTTCGGGGGCGCTCGAAGAGTTGCATCAGTATCTTGCGGATCTGGTGCCGCCACTAATTGTGGCGGACTCGATCGAAATCCTGGTCAACCAGCCTGCCGAACTTACAGCTTC
>JBKKAT010000798.1:0-3070 GCA_046714535.1 Acidobacteriota bacterium
TTCCTGCCGCGTACATGAGTATATTCGAATCGACCAGAATCACTTTGAAATCTCTTTTGGTCGCGGAACGGATTGCAACTTCATTCTTCTTGGACTCTCCACTGGAAGGGACAGCGCCGCCAGCTCGCGCACCGCAGAAACCCTATCCTCCTTTGACACAATTCCATAAAGTTTTTCGCATGCGTTTCGTATCAGTTCCCCCATGCTCACACCTTGCTGTAACGCTAGCTTTGTTAGTTTTTCGTGAAGATCGGGGGGAAAGAGAACGGTGGTCTTTTTGCTGAGTTCCATAACCACCTCCATATATGGAGGATAGACCTTGCGTAGGATCTCGTCAAGCGCGTTTAACTACGCGACAGTGATTTCTTTCGCCAGATAAACGTCTTGAATTGAGTTCAGTATTTTCACGCCGTCTGCCATCGGTTTCTGGAACGCTTTTCGTCCGGAGATCAAACCCATCCCGCCGGCACGTTTGTTGATGATCGCGGTCCGCACGGCATCAGCCAGATCGTTACTGCCGGACGCGCCCCCCGAGTTGATCAAACCGGAACGGCCCATATAACAATTCACAACCTGATAACGGCAAAGATCGATCGGATGATCCGTGGTGAGTTGTTCGTAAACTTTCTTATGCGTTTTTCCAAACTTGAGAACATTGTAACCGCCGTTATTTTCAGGCAATTTTTGCTTGATGATGTCTGCTTGTATCGTCACACCAAGATGATTGGCCTGTCCGGTAAGATCAGCAGCTGCGTGATAATCCGTATCACCAACCTTGAAAGCAGAATTGCGCAAATAACACCAGAGAATTGTCACCATACCAAGCTCATGCGCGAGCTGGAAGGCCTCGCTGATTTCTTGAAGCTGCCGGGAAGATTCTTCGGAACCGAAATAAATCGTTGCTCCTACAGCGGCAGCGCCCAGGTTCCAGGCCTGTTCTACGCTGGCAAAAAGGATCTGATCGAATTTGTTGGGATAGCTCAAGAATTCATTGTGATTAATCTTCACGATGAACGGGATTCTATGAGCATATTTACGCGAGATAGAACCGAGTATTCCCAATGTGGAAGCCACTGCATTGCAACCACCTTCCATGGCAAGCTGCACAATGCTTTCCGGATCGAAATAAATCGGGTTCGGCGCAAAGGAAGCGCCCGCAGAATGCTCAATGCCCTGATCCACCGGCAAAATGGAAACGTAACCCGTTCCGTTTAAGCGTCCATGTGAAATCAACGACTGGAAATTTCGCAGAACTTGTGGATTGCGATCGGTCGGAATCCAAACACGATCTACGAAATCCGGACCGGGTAAGTGAAGTTGTTCTTTCTTGATCCCTTTGCATTCGTGACCAAGCAGCCCGTCCAAATCTTTTCCCAACAATTCTTCAATCATTCCTAACGACATAAACCCTCCTCTTTTCAAGTGACCAGTGACTAGTGGCCAGTGACCAGTAGTATTATAGCAGCGCTCCAGGCAAGCTGGGCTTCTAGTCACTGGACACTAGTCACTGGAAACTTTATTCAAAACGTACATATTCGAAGTCGAATGGTTTGGCGTTGACCCCTCGGTCAGGCGGAGCAATCCAGTTCGCGATCTTTCCGGCCTCATAAACCGGTTTCATCAAACTTTGAACATATTCCCGGTCCTTATCATCGGGAAGCCAATCGTGTTTAGATCGCTCCCATTGTTCTGCGCTGATCGGGTCCCCTTCCGGTGTGAAATGCATATCGGCGTAGATTCCGATGTGCCGGTTGAATCTCCGGTTGGGAATTTTGAGCCGGAAAGGAAAACCTTCCTGCTCCAAAACTTTGTTCCAGCGGTCGCAGCCGCGCTGGCAATCATCGATGTAAGAATCGCGCAACACTTCATTCATCGCATTGCGCAGAGGAACTTCCTGCTCCTTCAATTTTCCATTTTCCGGAACGGCCATCTTGTAACAATCAGACTTCACTTGATGATCCTCGTAACTATCTTCTTTGTGGCGTCCTTTCAAGCTGGCGCCGAAATAGTTCGCCGCGTTCGAAGAGATTTCGCCGCCAAACAGATCTGCGCTCAAGCTGTACCACAGGTTGATGTACTTTTGAATGGTGGACAAATCCATTCCGCCCATTTTGCGCACATCTTCGTTTGGATCCTGCTTCATGAGTTCGGCCGTTCTTTGCACAATTCTCATCACACCCGATTCGCCTACAAACATGTGATGCGCTTCTTCGGTCAGCATGAATTTTGTGGTGCGCGCAAGAGGATCAAAACCGCTCTCGCTCAGCGCAAGGAGCTGATACTTCCCATCGCGATCGGTGAACATGGTGAACATGAAAAAGTCCAGCCAGTTTTCAACAGGCTGATTAAAGGCGCCCAGAATGCGCGGTTTATCCGGATTGCCGCTGCGCCGTGCCAGCAACTCCTCCGCTTCTTCTCTGCCATCCCTTCCAAAAAATCTGTGGAGCAAATAAACCATCGCCCACAAATGACGTCCTTCTTCCACGTTCACCTGGAAAAGATTGCGCAGGTCGTACAGACTGGGCGCCGAGTGGCCCAGTCTGCGCTGTTGCTCAACGCTTGCGGGTTCCGTATCCCCTTGCGTGACAACAATGCGGCGCAGCCAGTTCCGGAATTCGCCGGGAACTTCGGGCCAAACCGGTTGTCCTTCAAAATCACCGAATCGGATTCGAGAATCCTGCGCGGGTGGAGCCAGAAATATTCCCCAGCGGTAATCGGGCATTTTCACGTAATCAAAATGAGCCCATCCGCTGGGTTCGACCGATATCGCAGTGCGTAAATAAATGGAGTCTTTTTGGAAATCGGTGGGTCCCATCTCCAACCACCATTTCAAATAATCGGGTTGCCATGTTTCCAGCGCCCGCTGTAAACGGCGGTCTTCGCTCAAATTCACATTGTTCGGAATCTTTTCAAACTGATTTACGCTGCTCATAAATACTCCTTAACTAAACGCGCAACGGATTCCCCCTCCTTATGAAGGAGGGGGTCAGGGGGAGGTTGGAATCTTTGAGTGTACTCCAACCCTCCTCTTGCCCCTCCCTTCATAAGGGAGGTGAACTTAGCTTAGAAC
>JBKKAT010000799.1:0-5851 GCA_046714535.1 Acidobacteriota bacterium
CGAATGATTGGCGAAACCGTTTCACACTACCGCATTCTGAACTAGTTAGGCGGGGGAGGAATGGGTGTGGTGTATGAAGCGGAAGATCTGAGCCTCAAACGTCACGTTGCGCTGAAATTTCTGCCGGACGATTTGATTGCAACTCCCGAAGCACTGGAGCGATTCCGGCGTGAAGCTCAATCTGCATCCGCGCTGAACCATCCGAATATTTGTACGATTCACGAAATCGGTGAACACGAAGGGCGTCCATTTATCGCAATGGAAATGATGAAGGGTAAGACGCTCAAATATGCGATCAGCGGAAAACCGATGGAGATCGGTCAGGTACTGGATCTAGGAACTCAGATTGCGGATGCGCTCGATGCAGCGCATGGCGAACACATCATTCATCGCGACATCAAGCCGGCCAATATCTTCGTCAGCGAACGCGGACAGGCAAAGTTGCTGGATTTTGGTTTGGCCAAGCAAACGATCGAAACGGAAGCAGACACGGAAATGCCGACTGCCAGTACACCGCAGCATCTCACCAAAACCGGATCCACGATGGGAACGGTTGCTTACATGTCTCCGGAACAAGCGCGCGGAAAGGAACTCGATTCACGCACGGATCTGTTTTCTTTTGGTGTTGTGCTCTATGAGATGACAACCGGCGCATTGCCGTTTGGCGGTCAAACAACGGGCGAAATGCTGGAGGCGATCTTTACAAAGGAACCGGTTGCACCGGTGCGTTTGAATCCGAATGTGCCGGCGGAGCTGGAGCGCATCATTGTTAAAGCGATGGAGAAGGACCGCAATCTACGGTATCAAAGTGCAGCGGATATACGCACCGATTTGCAGCGGTTGAAGCGCGATACAACCACGGGGAATGTGGTGCGGGCGCCCTCGCCCGCAAGAGAAACTGTGGCCGCGACAGCAATTCGCGGGCGTGGCGCCCGCGCTACAATATTAGTGGCCACTACTGCTATTATTGTAGTACTGTTATCTTTAATCACATTTTATACTGGCCGCAAAGCAAAGCAGACAACGCCTGTTGCGGCGACCGGAAAGACTTCAATCGCGGTTTTGCCATTTACGAATCTGAGCGCTGACAAAGAGCAGGAATACTTCGCCGATGGATTGGCAGAGGAGCTGCTGAATGTACTGGCACGGAATCCAAAACTGCAGGTCACTTCCCGCACATCCGCCTTCTCGTTTAAAGGAACAAAAACTGACATCAAAGCAATCGCCGAAAAGCTGAACGTGACGCACGTGCTGGAAGGAAGTGTGCGCAAAGCGGGAAACCAGCTGCGGATCACGGCGCAGTTGATCGAAGTCGCAACCGACTCGCACCTTTGGTCGCAAACCTATGACCGACAATTGGAAAACATCTTTGCGGTACAGGACGACATCGCCGCATCGGTGGCGGGAGCGCTGAAGGTAACGCTCGAAGGAGGCAAGGCTTCAAAAATACAGCAAACAAATCCGGAAGCCTACAACGCCTACCTTCAAGGACGCTACTTTTTTGACCGGCGGAGCAAAGAGGATCTGGAGAAGGCGATCGGCTATTATGAGCAGGCTCTGCGGATCGACCCCAATTATGCGCATGCCTGGGCGGGGCTATCCGTAGTCCACTACCGTCAGGGAGATTGGGGCTACGTGCTCGTAGAGGAAGGCTACGCGAAGGCCCGAAAGGAAGCAGAAAAAGCGCTGGAGCTGGATCCAAACCTGGCCGAGGCGCATGCGGTCATGGGATGGATTAAGACTACGTACGAATGGAACTGGACAGGCGCGGATGCCGCTTACAAACGGGCGCTGGAGCTGGAGCCCGCAAATGCAGATGTGGTACTGGGCGCAGCCGCGCTGGCAGCAACGTTGGGCCGTTTCGATGAGGCGATTACACTGGAACGCCGGGCGATAGAGCTGGATCCGTTGCGGATCGCAGCCTACTACAATCTGGGTTTTCACGCATATTACACCGGGCGATGGGACGAGGCGGAAGCAGCGTACCGAAAGGCACTGGAGCTGAACCCGAAGCTCCCGAGTGCGCACATGAATCTGGGCCGCATTTACCTGGCGCAGTCGAAAACGGAACAGGCGCTTGCAGAGATGCAAAAGGAGCCGGAACCGTTCTGGCATGCTTTCGGGTTGTTACTCGCCTATCATGCCGCAGGAAAAAAGAAGGAAGCGGATGCAGCGCTGGCCGAATTTATCGAACAGTATCAAAATGACTCGGCCTTCCAGATTGCCGAGATCTACGCCCTCCGCGGCGAAACGGACAAAGCTTTCGCGTGGCTCGAGCGCACCTACAAACAACGCGACGGTGGCTTGGTCCATATGAAAGGCGATCCGCTGCTGCGCAATCTGCATCGCGACCCGCGCTGGCCCGCGTTCCTGAAAAAAATGAAACTACCGCTGGACTGAGAATTTGACACCAAGGCACAAAGACACAATGAATTCGTTACTCGAGGTGTCTGAGGACTTCCAGGGCATTTGCATTGTAGGGATCCATTTCCAGGCTCTTCTTATAATATTTGGTGGCGTTAACACGGTCTCCCTGAACAGAATATGCCTCCGCCAACGAATCATAAACGTTGGAATCATCCGGGAAAAACTCTGCATTTTCCTGAAAAATCCGTATCGCCTCATTCACTTTGTTTTCTTTCAACAACATGTGGGCAACAGTATCTAAGGTATCAGGAGCAAGTTCTTTTTCTTTTGCAGCCTTCATCTTTCTAAATTCTTGAATCCCGTTTTCGATATTGCCTTCGCTAATCATCTTGTAGATCTTTCCTTGCGGAGTGTCCGGGTCGTTCACCCAGTTTGTAAAATTTGGCGCGTTGATTTGTGTTCCCAGAATACTCAATTCGATTTCTACATCGAAAGCTACTGCTGTGATTCCTTCCTTGATCCTGCTCCAGTTGTCCCCTGCGACACCGAAATCCTTTCGATTGATTGTGGCTCCTCCGGTAAAAACTACCTGCGTATCTTTACGGACATCATTTTGACGTCCCGAACAATAATCCATCTTGATCTGAACTTCTTTGGTGACGTCTTTGATGGTCAGATCTCCTACAGCTTCTACGCTCGAGTCCTTTCGAATCACTCTTTTCGTCTGGAACTTGATGATCGGATATTTCTCCGCATCGAACCAGTTAGGGGATCGCAGATCTTTATCTCTAAAATCATAGTCCGTATCCAGGCTTTCGACTTTGATGAGTACTGTTCCAGAACTCTTGGTAATGTCCTTTTCATCATAGAGGAACGTTCCGGAGAAATCCGTGAATCGTCCCCGCACTTTAGCAAATCCCATGTAACGAATGGAAAACCCGATATACGAATGCTCTCGATCAATCGGGTAGATCCGGGACATGGAAAAATTACTGGCCTTAGCATCCTGAAAGGGAATCGTTGCGAAAAGGAGAGCAACAAACACAAAACATCTGTTTCTAAACATAGTACCTCCTCATTAACGGCTACTAATGACTCTACTTGATGACGCTTAGTTCTAAATGGAAAATGGTGCAGGTTGCTTGAACGCCTTCGCAAACCGCTTAAAAAAGCTGCTGAAACGTCGAAATGATTCGCTGCATGGATTCAAATATCAATAAAGGTGGGATTTTTGTGCTTATTTCATTGCTTCGCTGTTGGAAAGTATGATGAGCGAACGGTTTTTCGCCGGTACTTTCAGATAGGTTGCCGAGAACCCTGTTCCACAACCTGTTTTTCAAAGCGTTCGACCCGTTTTTCATTGCGGTTGGAGATATCACGTTTTTGTTCGTCTGGTTCTGTTTGCGCTCGTAGCCCGGTTGCATGGACCATCAACAGCAGAACAAAAAGAGACCCGGCAAGATCTCTGAAGGCGTTCATCCTCATATGTTAACGTAAATGCGAAACAGGCAATTTACCCCGCTAACATAGGACGAATGACTTTCCTGACTGGTTTACAATCGCTTCTGCATCGTTAACAAAATTCCATAAACTTGTTCAGAGGAACCTATTATGCGTCCTGCCGGTTCGAATGCGCACAATCTCGTGTACTCGTGATCATACGATCGGGTGAGGGCAGATTGATCGGTGTCCGCACGTAGGGCAGTGCTGCCCGATCCAAATGCGATCGAAGTAATCCATGAGCTGGCGGACGTGCTCCGGTTCATCCACGATTACACCGATCTCGAAGTTGCGGCGTTTGGCTGATTTCACACCCATGCCGGCGCCTGTGAAATTGGCGCTCCCTGTGTAGGCCCACTTGCCATCCACGATTACGGTCTTGAAGTGGGTACGCGGGCAGATCAGCATTTCCATGGCGGTGGATAACTCCGGATGGTGAGCCATCGATTTCAGGAAATTCGCTGAAGGCCGGCTTGCGTGAATCAGCCGGATCTCTACGCCATCGCGAGCGAGGGTTGCAAACGAATCCAGAATCGATCGGTATCGCCGGCCATGTTTCACATGCATGTCCTTGAGATTCGCGGAAGCGATCCATAGCAGCTTTTGCGCGCGCAACATTCCCTTCTCCACAACATCCACATAAATGTCGCGATCCTTGACGATCCGCATGCAGATTTCCTTCTCAGCGCCTTAGCGTCTTTGCGTTAAAATCTCGTTACGAATGAACAGTAAAACCGCTGGCTCGGGCTGCCTCCAGCAAACGATTGTCAAAGCAGATGAAGTTACGTCCTTTCGGTTGTTCGTTACACCATACGAGTGCTGCACCGAGTTGAAGCGCGTCGGCGGAACGAACTGCGTGGCGGCTGCAAGACTCCTCGGCAAGCTGACGGACGCGATCCACCGGTAAGATTTCGCGCCACCGTAAACGTAAGCCGGCAAGAAGCTCCAGCGCATTCTCCACACCGGAAGCTGTCATGCGCCCGTCTCTTTGCAAACGAAAAAACGCCGCGTGAATTTCGATGGGCGTTCCCCACCAGGCAATGATGGTGGAATATCGCCGCAAGAGCTCCCGGGAACGGGACGAAAACGGATCCCGGCAGAGAAGTGGAAGCAATGAGCTCGTATCCCAGAAAGCACGCTTATCCTGCTTCATCATTTCGATCCGCAAGCAAAGCGTCGAGCGACGTCCCCTTTTCCACTTCCGGTTTGCGCACCGCAAGAAAGCGTTTCAAATAGGCAGAAGTCAATGATTTTTCGGGAAGCCGCATCTTGCCCCCGGCCGCCAGCTCCCATTCTTCTTCATCCAGATCCTGCGGAAGGATGCGAGTCATTCGCGCGACAGGTCTCTTGCGGTTCACGATCACAATATCCTCCCCCTTTTCGACGTCATCGAGATACGCACTGAGCTTATCCTTTAACTCGGCTACTTTCACGGTTTTCATGTGGCTATTATAGCTACATTGAGTTTCTGTTGCTAGCCATAATGGCCATCATGTCGCGTGGACGAGAAGAAACGTAACAACTAGAGGCGCAGCGGGTTCCTTTCTTTCTGCTTGAGAGCATCTTGTTGAATTTTGCTCAGATATTCATCGGCTTCCTGTTCGGTTCCAAGAACAGTGAGAGATGGCAACACTCCTACGATCTCCATCACCTGATGAATTTGTGGCTGAAGATTCGTAATGAGCACCTTTCCTTTACGCTTTGCCATCTCCTGATGGGCAAACAGGATGGCGCGTATCCCTGCACTGCTGATGAAGGACAGGTTCCGAAAATCGAAAAGCAGAAAACCGATCGACTGTGCGAAAATGTCCTGCAACTGTTTTTCAAGCTCCGGAGCAGTCGTGGTATCTAATTTTCCATCTAATGCAAGTCTGACCATCCGTTCCAAACCAAATTCAACCTTGTCAATGCGTAAACTCATCTGCCGCCTCCCAGAACAAAACTTTACCCTATTGTAGCGCTACTTTGATAATGACGATTATTT
>JBKKAT010000800.1:0-14708 GCA_046714535.1 Acidobacteriota bacterium
GTAGAGAACTCTGGATCCGGGACGAAGGAAGCGTCAGTAAAGATGATTCGATTTATTATGGGTTCCTGTTCGATATCACAAAAGAAAAACAGGAGGAGCAAAAGGCAAAAGAAGCCGAACAACGGCATCGCGAGCTTTTGGAAGATATCGACGCAATCGTCTGGGAAGCTGACGCACAAAAGTTCACCTTTACATATGTCAGCCAGCATGCAGTAACGGTGCTGGGGTATCCTTTAGAAGAATGGTACCAGCCGGATTTCTGGGCGAACCACATCAAATCAGACGATCGTGAAAAAACAATTGATCATCGCAAAAAAGCAATCCAGGAACAGGATGATTACGAGTTTGATTACCGCTTTATTGCTCAGAACGGAAAACATGTCTGGTTAAAAGATCGACTGCATGTCATCCGGGATGAAAATCGCAGACCGGTTCGCCTGCGTGGTATTTTTCTGGATATCACGAAAGACGTTCGCCAGGAAGAAACGCGTTTAGCATTAGAGCAGCACCTTCGATCGGTTCACAAATTCGAAGCAATCGGACGCCTGGCGGCCGGTGTCGCTCATGATTTCAACAATCTGCTCATGACAATCACCAGCTACTGTGAATTATTGAAACTCAAAATGAGTAGTCCCGAACCAAAGGACCTACAGGAAATTCAAAGAGCCGCTGAACAGGGATCTGTATTAACCAGACATTTACTGGCCTTCGGTGGCAAGCAAATGCAGGCGCCACGGAAATTGGATTTGAATCAAGTGCTGAGAAATCTGGAACCGATGCTGAAACGTCTTGTACGGGAGGATGTTCAGGTCAAAATGATGTTGTCGCAAGAACTGGGAGTCATCGAAGCGGACTTAAGTCAAATGGAAGAGATGATCATCAATCTAACCATCAATGCCCGTGAGTCGATGCCGGAAGGAGGAAATGTCCTTTTAGAAACATCGAATGTTCATCTCGATCACACGGTCGTACTAGCACACCCGATCATGACGCCGGGTGACTACGTGCGCTTATCCGTTACTGATTCCGGAGTCGGGCTGGATGAGGATGCGAGAACTCATATTTTTGAGCCGTTCTATACAAGAAAAGATCGAACAATGGGAGCGGGGCTGAGATTACCGGCGGTTTACGGTATCGTGAAACAAACGGGAGGATATATCTGGGTTTATGGTGAACCAGGACAAGGAACCACTTTTAGAATTTATCTTCCGCTTGTTGACGCTGAAATTGAAAGTTATGCCGAACCGGAAGCAGCAGTTTCACAGGAGACCTCGGGTCAAACCATACTTGTCGTTGATGACAATGACGCGGTTCGCGTGGCAATCGGCGCTTATCTTGAGATGAGTGGTTTCGATATCCTTCAGGCTTCTAACGGAAAAGACGCGATTCAAGTTGCTTCGCGGCAGGATGTGAACGTGGATCTCCTGATCACAGATCTGGTTATGCCGCAGATGGGAGGATTGGAACTCTCCCAGCGCCTGGCGATGCAGAACGCTAATCTGAAAGTGCTCTATATGTCAGGATACACAGAGGAATCTGTTATACGGCAAGGTGTGCTGGAACCAGGAGCATTTTTCTTGCAGAAACCGACTTCGATGCAGGTTCTGTTGAAAAAAGTCCGCGAACTCTTAAGCTCTTAACAAAAGATAACAAAGGAAACAAAGATTTTAGATCTTCGTTCTCTTCGTTATCTTCTGTTAAAAATTTATTCCCTGGCTCCCGATTGTACGAGCAGGTTCACAACCTCTTCCTGCCGGGCTTCCTGCGCATATCGAAGAGCTGTATAGCCATTGGGGCTCTTCAAATGAATATCTGCGCCTGCATGAATGATTGGATTCACCAGCTCAGGACGAAGCCGGGCAGCCCACATCAAAGGCGTAATTCCCGTTCTCGTTTTGATATTCACATTAGCTCCTGCATCAACGAGTGCAGCGATTACTTCGGCATTTCCCTTTTCCAGTGCAAAGGTCATTGCAGTGAATCCATCGACACTGGCAACGTTCACATCAACGCGCACTTCGAGTAACAAATCGACAGCGTCCACGCTCTGTTTGGCTGCCAACATTAATGGTGTAATTCCGCCTTTCGTTTTTGCATTTACATCCGAGCCGGCCGAAATTAGCAGAGAAGCAATCTGTGGATAACCTTTTTCCAGGGCATACATCAGAGCCGTGCGCTCCGCTTTATCTTTTACATGTACGTCTGCTTTTGCCTTGAGCAACGCATCCACCGTTTTCTCATGTCCTGCCATTGCGGCTCGCATGAGCACTGTGCAAGTCAAACTATCTTCGATATCTGTTCTTGCTTTGCCTTTCAACAACTCTTGAACAGCCAGATAATTTCCTGCCGACCCGGCAATCAGCAGAGCCGTGTTGCCACCATTATTTTTTGCATTTACGTCGGCACCGCCTTCAATCAAGCCTTTGATCACCGCCACATTGTCTTTCATGCAGGCGCGCATTAAGGCGCTCATCCCATTTTTGTCCCGGGCATTCACATCGGCGCTGTGTTCAAGAAGTACCTGGACAATATCAGCATGGCCTGAACTGCTGGCAAGCATTAACGCCGTAGCTCCACTGTCATCCTTGGTATCGACATCCAGGCCTTCCTTCAGAATAGCAATCACCCGTTCCGTCTGCCCTGTCGTTGCGGCTTCCATCCAGGCAAATTCCAAAAGATCTTTGAACGCTTCCGTATCCTGAGCCCGAAGATAAGCTTCTTCCGCTCCAATGATTTTCTTTTGTACAAGTTCCATCAAGGCATTATCTATGGTTTGCATTCCATCCGATTTGCCTCCTTGAATGATCGAAGTAATTTGTTGAGTCTTTTGTTCCCGAATTACTGTGGAGAGTGCCGGAACACGGAATAGAATTTCAACAACGGCTACGCGTCCTTTGCCATCTTTTGTTGGTACAAGTTGTTGCGCAACAATGCCCCTGAGAGAGTCAGCCAGCATGATGCGGATCTGGGATTGTTGTTCCGCTGGAAATACATCGATGATTCGATCAATCGTTTTTGCAGCGCTGCTTGTGTGTAGAGTCCCAAAAACGAGCTGACCAGTCTCAGCAAGAGTCACGGCAAGCGCGATCGTTTCAAAATCGCGCATTTCACCAAGCAGCACCACATCCACATCTTCGCGTAAGGCAGATCGCATGGCGCTGGCAAAACTCTTTGTATCTGCCCCCACTTCTCTTTGACGAACAAGGGACTGTTTACTTGTGTGCACGAACTCAACAGGATCTTCAATTGTTAGAATATGTTTCCGGTAGGTGTTATTGATTAAGTCAATCAAGGCGGCAAGAGTGGTCGATTTTCCACTTCCTGTGGGCCCCGTCACCAGGACCAACCCTTTTTGAAGATGAGCAAGTTTCTCAATGACCGGCGGAAGATTTAATTGCGTAAGCGATTTGATTTTTGATGGAATAATTCTAAAAACTGCGCCCGGACCGTGCTTTTGAATAAAAAAGTTACAACGAAAGCGGGCAACGTCTTGAATGGAGTAGGCAAAATCCAGGTCATGTGATTTACAAAATTCCGCTTTTTGATTTTTATCAACCATTTCGAAAAGGAGCTGTTCCATGCGCGTGGAAGTAAGCTCCGGTTGCCCTTCTACAGCTACCAGTTCGCCATGAATCCTGAATTTCGGAGGTTGTCCGGTCAACATATGCAGGTCAGACGCCCCCGCCTGTATCATTTGCTTTAGTAATGAATCAATCTCAGCCATTTTTTACTCCCCCCATACAAACATAATTTTTCGCGCGAGCCTTACGACTGTTTCCCTTTCTGGTTACCCAGAACCATTTTCTTATTCTCTGCTCTGTACTCGGCTTCTTCTTCCGAGATTACTTTCTCTGCCAGTAACCGGCCAAGACATTGGTCCATCATGCACATTCCCTCTTTCGCACCGATTTGCATCAGAGAAGGAATCTGGAAAGTTTTTCCCTCACGAATCAAACTGGCAACTGCCGGATTGCTGACCAGGACTTCATATGCCATCACCCTTCCTTTACCATCGGCGCGCGGAATAAGTTGCTGGCTGATGACTCCGCGAATAGCGTCCGCCAGCTGAGTCCGAATCTGATTCTGCTGATTCGCAGGAAAAACATCGATGAGACGATCCACCGTTTTTGCAGCGGTCCGGGTGTGAAGCGTTCCAAACACGAGATGGCCTGTTTCAGCCGCCGTGATTGCCAGAGAGATGGTTTCGAGATCGCGAAGTTCGCCGATCAAAATTACATCAGGATCTTCGCGTAAAGAAGCTCGCAACGCGGTTGAAAAATCTTCTGTGTGATTTTTCACTTCCCTTTGGCTGACGTTCGCCAACTTCGATGGATGCACGAACTCAATGGGATCCTCAATCGTAATGATGTGAAGCCGGCGTTTGCTGTTTATATAATCCACCATGGCCGCAAGCGTTGTCGATTTACCATTTCCCGCTGAGCCGGTAACAAGAATCAGGCCGTGATGAAGATGGGTTAGATCCTTTACGATGCGTGGCAAACCGAGCTCTTCTAACGGACGAATCCGGGTGGGAATAATTCGGAACACTGCATCGATTCCGTTTCTTTGCTTCAAAATATTGGCACGAAAAGTTCCAACGTTTGGAGCTTCATAGCAGAAATCGAGATCCAGTTCTTTTGAAAAAGCTTTTTGTTGTTCGGGCGTCAGCACTTCGCCTATGAGTTGCAGCGTTGCTTTGGCATCTAGAACGTCCCACTTGAGACTTCTGAGTTCCCCGTTGACTCTAATTAATGGCGCCGAACCGGAAGAAAGATGTAGATCGGAAGCGCCCATATTTACTGCGTATTTTAAAAAATTGTTAATCGTTGCCATGGTTACAGCTCAGCTATTTTCAAGATCTGATGGATATTGAGTAACGAAAACTTGTCTTTCCACAAAACGGGAACAAATTGTTTTGAATGATTCAGGGCATCCAGAACTCGAGATCTTTCCACCGGGGAATCGATCAAGATTTCACATTCGATCGAGCCCAGAGATTTGACATCGAGAATTGCTTTTTTCCGGTCGCTCAGAGACAGGATGGTTTCAGGAGGAAAGGCGGAAACGGCCTCTACAAGAACCACGGTCTCCTTTGATAGCAGTAGAGGCCGTTCCGCCTGGGCCGTCCGGATTGGAAAGAACAAAGCTTCATTATCAAAAAACTCCTGGATGTGCTTGGGGGCACATTTGCCCAGCACATCCAGGAAAATTTCGCCTGCAATCGTTTCGTCCGAAATCGTATAGCAAATTACAGGCGCAACTTTTTTAGGGATACGAAATTCCTTTTCGGCAGTATCTGCGATCAATGTCGCACCTCCTCCTGTTGAGGAACAAAATAAGATTGGCTGAACAATTCGTGAAATTTCCCGGAGGGGACAGGTGGGCTGAAGAGATAACCCTGAACTTCGTCGCAACCATGTAATTTCAAGAATTCATATTCGGACTGAGTCTCGACGCCCTCCGCAATAATTTTCAGGTTCATGCTGCGCGCCATTTGAATGATCGCCGTAACAATGGCGCCATTCTTAGAATCGCGGTCAACACCGGCAATAAACGAACGATCAATTTTCACTGTGTCAAAAGGAAATTGCTTCAGGTAAGTAAAAGAAGAATAACCTGTGCCAAAATCGTCGAGTGAGATTTGAACACCCAGGCTTTTCAATTCTTTTAATCTCGTCAAAGCCGTCTCCGGATTCTGAATCAAGACAGATTCCGTTATTTCCAGTTCCAGATCGCGAGGATCCACACCTGACCCACGCAGAATGGCCATCAGACGTTCCACAATATCAGGGCGTTTGAACTGGCAGCCGGAAAGGTTCACTGCCACACGGAATTTTGAATTGCTTTCTTTCCGCCACCGTTTCAGATGAGAACAGGCCATGCTGAGAATCCATTCGCCAAGAGGCAAAATCAACCCGGAATCCTCTGCGACCGGAATAAATTTCATAGGAGGAACCATTCCCCTGGTTGGATGACGCCACCGCATCAAAGATTCTGCGCCCACAATCTGACCGGTTTTTACATCGATCTGCGGTTGATAATGAACGTCCATCTCTGACCGTTCCATCGCGAGCCGCAGCTCATTCTCCATCACAAGATTTTCAGCGGAGTACAGATCGGGACAATTACCACTAAACATGTACTGATTTCCACCATTTCTTTTGGCATGTTCAGCGGCGGTGCACGCTTTTTTCAAAAGCTGATCGATTTGAGTGCCGTCTTCCTGATAAAGAGCAATGCCAACGCTGGCGGTCAGATAGACTTCATAGGAGTTCAGTGCAAAGGGTTTTTCAATGCAGTGAAGCAAACGCGTGGCAAATTGCTCCGCATTGTTTTTAGCTCCTCTCACAAGAATCGCAAATTCATCCTGCGAAATCCTTGCGATGACATTTTCGTGGCGAAGACATTTCCGCAGTCTTTCCGCCAGCAACGTCAACATCACGTCCCCTTCGTAATAACCCAGACCATCGTTCACCTGTTTGAAACGATCCAGTGTTAAACAAAGCACAGCTAACTCAGTCGATCCACTCTGCAGAATTTCCTGTACCATATCGGAAATCAGCATTCGATTCGGCAAATCGGTGAGCGTGTCGTAATAAATGAGACGCTTCATTTTCTCTTCTGCCAATTGCAGTTCATGCGTGTAATGCTGGGCGATTTCTGCGTGGCGATTGAGCCGCACTGAGATAGCATTTCGCAATTCTTCCATCGTAATCGGCTTTGTAAGGTAGTCGTCCGCACCAGAATTCATCCCTTTCCGGAGGTCCTCTTTTTCTCCTTGACCGGTCAGGAATATAAACGGAGTAGAACTGGTTGAAGGATTGCTCCTCAGTCCTTTCAAAACTGAATGCCCATCCATCTCGGGCATATTCACGTCACAAAGCACAAGGTCCGGTTTCTGATCGCACGCCATCTGAAGGCCGACAGCCCCGTTATTCGCTTCGAGCGGCTCATAATTCATGAACCGCAACAATTGTGAAATGGCACCACGAACGAGTTCTTCATCTTCTATCAGCAATATCTTTTTCATATCTGTCTCCAACAACCCCTAAAGCAAGCACCATGCCATCCAAGCCTCGTCGAGAAACTACGTTTTTGGGCAGCCGTCTGATTGCTTTTTTTGGGCAGTTGCCAAAGTTTTATGCAGGGCCGGTCCGGGAAGTGATGAGCGCCGACTTGCGGCAGCCGGCGGTCCAAAAAGTAAGGGGCGCGAGTCTTCGCGCCCCTGGAGGAGAGAAGGATATTTGTGCTTATCGTTCCATCCACGTCGTCGGACGGGTAAAAGTAATCGGGTCCTTTCCCGGCAGATAATCGGGCATACATGTATTCATGGCAGGCACTTGCAAATAATTTGGATTTCCACTTCCGCTACCTTCGACATAGTTCCACGCCACTGCAGATCCGGCAAGATCTGTTTGTTTTCCAACCACATATTTATTTCGCGCGTACAGCACCAATGCTTCCCGTTTTTGGGCCGGGTTGGGGGAAGAATCAATATCGCCGGATGAAATGATAGACAGAGCATCATTGCAGGGGAATTGGACTTTTGGATAAATGTACGCGCGTATGTAAACCGCATTTGTGCCGGAGCTATTGGTTGGATTCGCCAGCACAGGTGCCGTGGGAGCCCATGAGGGAACCATGATGGAAAGACGGCCATCGTAATCATACCCTGTTCCATCGCCGCTTCCGGTTCCCGCTGAATCGAAGTAAACCGGTCCCGGCAACAGCACGATCCCGGATCCGATGATTGTCGATTTCGTCATCTGATCGCCACTCATCGAATCGGTGAGGAAGGGATAGGTGTAGCTGTTCCCTGCTGCGAGCGCAGGTAGTCCCCAGGTTGCAGGATCGATGTCCACATCATCATTGATCGTCGCGGTTTGCGCGGGGACGTATAGAAAATCATTCATGAAACGAATCATGCCTTTGTGGCCTCCGCTAACAGGCGCCAGCGCAAATTGAGCATCCCATGCCGTCTGTTCATTGGAAGTGCCCGCAGAGCCTGGATGGAATAAGAAATTCGTAAATTTCGCGCTGACCGTAGCGTTTCTTGGAATAAATACGATTGCGTTGACCAGAGTTTCAGTGATGGAATACCTAGCTACCTTGACGACAAAGTATGCGCCGTTGTGGTGATTTTCTTGCTGGGCCAACTCGATCGGGGTCCCGGAACCGGTTGGTCCTCCGCGCACCCATTGGAGGCTTCCACCTGCAATTTGATACCCGATGACTGGTTCGTGACTTGTGGAAGAGTCGAAACGGTCAAAACCAAAATAAACGATCGTGCCGTTTCCCCCGCTCAAGGGAGAACCCTGTGGGGTGTGATTCACGGCAAGATTCCTTGTCAGCCAGTTCATGCTTCTGCCCGTGATATAACTTGCGTTTGCATTGCCCCCACCGCGCGTATCATTGCCGGTGCCATTTATGAGATTGTCTAAAAGCCTGTTGGATTCACGGGTTGCGGTAGAATTTTCGTCTGCAAAAACCCACGGATTTGATCCTGAGTCCAGGTTGGTGGGATTGATCGTCGTCAAATCCAGAGCCAGTGCTCCATAATCCTCCGCAACAGTAGAATCAGGATTTCCCACAAGATAGGCCTGATAATTCGCGTAAGTCTTGCCGCGAGGCATATCGTAATATTTCTGGCTATTGTTAATGGTATCCGGAAACTTAATGCGGTCCATGAAATCTTCGTGCACGTCATAAACCGAGTAACGATCGAAATGTAAGTTTCCGGCGTTTGCGTAAGTTCCATTTGTTAAGAGTTCGTCCAGGGTCTCTTTACCGGGCCGTGAATTGTCAGTCGCGCATCCGATCGTGGCGCTTCCTTCAACGAGAAGGTCACCGTTTTTGATGCGGACTTTTGCGTTCAAGGTCGGCACTCCGGTTCTTGTTGTCGGAAGCCCGGCAAGAAGATTCGTCAGCGCTGCATCCGGTCCGTTGTTGCAGCAGGGAGGATTGTTTGCCAATCCGCTGGCTGCATTCCTGTAGTAATTAAAAACTCCGACATTGCCGCTCATTTCTAATACGTTAGTACCATAGGCGCCGTTGATCATATGGACCGATCCGTAGTATTTCATTGTGCCGAGCAGCTCGGAGTTTGTGATTCCAAGAAAACAGACATTGTTCCAAATAGAAACCGGTTCAGCTGTCAGACCTTGCTCGATCAATCGCGTTCCATTCACGACCTGCCCATCATTGCGCTGTCCGGAGAAACCGGTTCCGTAATCTTCCGAGATTCCCATCACCAGGATGCTCACGTTGTTGTGCGAAACGTAGACTGCGTTAGGGGCTTCCTTGATATTTCTAACAAGAATTCTCCAACGATTCAGCTTGCTGGTGGAGGTTTCACCCGCAGCTCCAATGGTTCCTGTAGCGCCGGGAATATTCGGGTTCAAGAAGTAAGGCTTGGTAATGTCAACGATCCCATCGCCGTCCGTATCGACATCATTTTGAAAATTGCCATCCAGATCGTCATCCAGCGTCGGATCATCGATGTGGAAAAAGGAAATGCCTGGAAGACCGACGTTGTGTTTGGGATTGTGCTGTGTGCAGAGACCGGTGGTATCCGTTGTGTCCGCGCCGGTGGTTCCCGGTTCAACTATCAGCCACACATTGGACCAGCCTCTGGTCTCCGAAAAACCGGTGCGATCATAAGCAAAATCAAATTCGAACATTTCATTGAGTCTTTCTAAGCCTGTTTCCGCTGAAAACAGAGCTTTATTCGTGGCAGACATATTACGCGCCACCGCGCGATCAGTAACGGTATTCATTACCAATCCCAAACCCATCAGGGCTAAAAGGGACACCACCAGTATGACTACGATAAGCGAGGATCCCTTTTCATATTTGACGAGACGGATTCTGCGTCCGTCAAGCTGGTTGTTTTTATTTCTGTTATTCATTTTCTTTTTCCTCTCTAGGCTGCGACCTAACATCTACATCAGACTCAAGAGTGATGTAACTGTATAGCTTGGTCTGTCGGTCTCGATTGGCGGAACGCATGGTCAAACGAATCAGGACACGATTGATAACACGCAGAGTACCAAAAGTCGTATAAGTATTTGCATTTAATGCCACACCTGTTCCGCTCGCTCCTGCCCATCTGGTTGCAAAGGATGCAGGAATGGTGTCCACATTTGCGACCCCGGACAAATGACGCAGACAGTATCGAAATTCAAGGCCAGCAGCGCCTGCTGAGGTTATGACGTTCGATGCCAGCGGATAGTCCGTGTATGTGCCCCCGCTGTTTCTGACCCGCTTCGTAAGCGTCCAGGGACCGGATCCCGTAGGCACATAGGAGCTATCGGAAGGAGAAACAAATAAGGTTACATCTTCGTCCGAATCCGGATATGTGGGAAGCAACATTCCATCTCCGTTTTCATTTTCATTATCGCTCCAGAGGTTATCGCCATTTGTATCGTGAGTATCGAAACTGTCACCATCCGCGCCGGCAACTCCGGCATCATTCATCGTATCCTGCGGAAGATCCGCAAGAATACGAATCGCATACCGTTTCGCCATAGGAATTGGGAAGGAATCCGTCGTACCAGGGTCGAAAGCTGTTTGCATTGGGTCACTCCCAGCCTGGCGCACTGTCCGGACAATGACGTCCATAGCAACTCGCGCCTGCTGATCCAATGCAAGCAACTCATCCTCAGATCGATAGATTCTGGCGCTGGCCACCATAAACTGGTATGCGCCGAGCAGAACGATCAGCATCAAGGTCACAGAGACCATGAGCTCGGCCAGCGTAAATCCTTTTTGTGAACGAGACATAACGAAATTCCTTTAGTATTTAGTGCGGTCAAAATAAGTCGTGAGCTCGCGCTGATTGCCGGAAGAAATGATGCGATTGGAAAGTACCCTGACAGTCAAACGGCGTGTATTGGTATCCCCTGTGGGCAGACTAATTGTCCAGCGAACCACGTAGAGGGAATCACTGGTGTCATAGTAAGGAACATTCGGAGTGACTGACGTATCCAGAACATTGCTCGTCAAACTACCGCAAGTGGTATTGCTATTCACACAGGGAATGCCCAGATTGTTGAAGCTCATTGTCTTTAACTGTTCCATCCGATCATTTGCGATGGCCAACAGTTTTGTTTCATCGTTTGCCATGTTGTTGAATTGAAGGCCGGCCAACAACAATCTCATCATCGAAAGGGACATGATCGTGAGAAAGAACAAGGAAACCAGCACTTCCATTAACCCGAAACCGGCATTTTGCTTTTTCATTTTTCCCTCCTTACATCGCCACCCAGGAAGAGCCACTGTGTTTCCAGGATTGGACCCTACCCGTTAAATCGACTGTGATTGCCATCCGCTCGGATTTTTCATTTTGCAAATAAATCGCAGCTGCCGTGGAAGTTAGTTTGGGGACGCCCAGAGGAGTAAATACAAGGGAGGTCGTGCTGGAGGTGGGATTTCCGGTTACCGGAACAGCAGAAACGCCGCTTAATGTGGATACAACTTTTACGCCGCGCGGCAATTCTTGCGGAATAAAAATGATTGTGTCTTCCACACCATTGCCATTGCGGTCTTCCCAGGGATTCAGTCCATCGTTATGATCATCCTCTCCGCCAGTGATTTGAAACTTGTACACGCCACTGGACAGGAAATTGCTAAAAGTACACTGAAAATTCTCCGAAACCGCTTTTGCTCTCGTAAATTGAATTGCCGTGGACAATTGCTGAGCGCCAGCCCTCAGTTTGTAACTCGAAAGGTATGCCAACGCCGGCGGAATTGATAACGCCACGACTAATCCAATGATGGCGACCACCGATAAAACTTCGATCGCTGAATATCCTCTTTCCAATCTGTTCATATCCATTTCCTCTGACCCAGCCCTTATACAAAAGGCATGCCGAAGGACAGACCCATTGTTTTCAATAACTTACGAGATGGGAGGGATGTGCTGAATGATTATTTTTTCAGCAAAAGCCCAAGTTTTGGGCACGGTAGAGACCACCGGCTTTAGCCTGGCTTTAGCTGGCGGTCATTTCTATTTTTCGCGGAGGCGATTGTAAATCGTGTTGCGATTGACACCGAGGATCTCAGCGGCTTTTCTATAGTTGTTATTTACGCGCGCCAGAACCTGTTTAATGTAGCGGATTTCGATATCCTTAAGAGGAACCATCGGGCCGCTCGGGTCGTCGGGTGAATTTGCGACAAGTCTTTTCTGGGTAGGCAAAAATTCTTGAGTGATCGGTCTATTCTGTGCGAGCAAGGAAGCCCGTTCCAGCACATTTCGCATTTCGCGCAAATTACCCGGCCAGTGATAGTTTTTGAGAGTCACTTTTGCTTCTTCTGTGAGCACGGGCGGCCGTTGGCCTTTTTGATGGGACATTTGCGCGAGGAAAAATTCCGCAACGGGAACGATCTCCTCTTTACGATCCCTTAGCGGCGGGAGTTCGAGTGGCATGATATTGAGCCGGTAAAATAGATCTTCGCGGAACTTAGCTTCTTTTACCATTTCTTGCAGATCACGATTAGTAGCGGTGATCAACCGAATATCCGCATGTCGTTCCTGCACCGAACCGAGCCGGCGAAATTTCTTCTCCTCCAGTACCTTAAGAACTTTGGCCTGAACACTGAGTTCCATCTCGCTGATTTCATCAAGAAAAAGAGTTCCTCCACTTGCAACTTCTATCAAACCGGCCTTGCTTTTGGCTGCGCCCGTAAAAGCGCCTTGATCGTACCCGAAAAGCTCAGACTCCAGCAGCTCTTTCGAGAGCCCCGCGCAATTCACTTCGACAAACGCTTTTCCACTTCGATCGCTTTGCTTGTGAATCCACTGTGCCCACTTTCCTTTTCCTGTTCCTGTCTCTCCTGTGATCAAAACAGTGATCGAATCTTTACTCACCAGCCGGACCAGCTCATAGAATTTGAGCATTCTACTGCTGGAACCCACAAAATGATCGTCATCTTCTCCTTTCTTGCTGAATTCCTTTAAAAACTCGTCTCGTCTCAAAGAATGAATCTTGAGAGAATGTTCGATCAGAATCAGAAGGGCCTGTGAATCAATTGGTTTCGTCAGAAAATTTTCTGCACCCAGCTTAAGCGCCTGCACAGCTTTTTCGATGGTTCCAAAAGCTGTAGCCATGATCACAACCACAAATTCATTTTCTCTCTTGATTTCTCTCAACACGTCGACCCCATCCATATCCGGTAGATTCATGTCAAGAAGAACCAGATCGGGAACATCACTAAGGATGATTCCTAAGCCTTGAGCGCCGGTCTCCGCCTCCAGGCAAGAATATCCTTTTGACTCTAAGATGCTGGAAAAGCCTAGACGAATCGATTCTTCATCATCGATGATCAGTATTTTTGCTTTCTGTTTCACGACCCAATCGGCAACCGGATGACGACTCCTGTGCCTTCCCCCCTTTGAGATTCTATTTGAAAGTCCCCTTGATGAAGCCGCACAATCCTGTCTGCAATCGTAAGTCCGAGCCCGGCTTTTTTTGGACGTGTACTGAAAAAGGGCTCTCCCACATGTTCCAGGTCTTCCGCTAGAATGCCTTCTCCACTATCTTGAATCCGGATCTGAATCTGCTTCCCCAGATTTTCGGCTGTTACTCGAATGGGGCCAGCCGATTTCGATTCCATTGCATTTTTCAGGATGGCCAGAAATGCACGGCGCAAGCTTGCACTATCGATGCAAGCGAATGGCAAATCTGGCGGAATTTCCGCATGGATTTCCCCGGCATGCTGTTGCTGAATCACACGGATCGATTCTTCCAGAACACGGTTTAGCGACTGAGGGCTTGAATGAGGCTCTACGGGTCGCGCAAGATCCAACAGGTCGATGAGTAGTTGCTCAACTCTCAGGCACTCTCTTTGAATCATCTCCAGCAGTTTGACGCTGCCGGCATCTTCTTCGAAACGACATCGTAAAGCCTCAGAAGAGGCAAGAATACCTTGAACGGGATTCCTGATCTCGTGGGTTAGACCCCGGAGAAGAGGTTCGAGTAGTTGATATCTATCTGGAGGCTCCAAATCGGCTTCATTATAGCATTCACTACCAGAAATTAAGCACCATGCTAATAAATTCAGCAATGCGGTAGGCATCCGGACCAAGTTCCTCGACGAAAACGGTCTGGCATATTGCTTGCACAAGCCTCATTCAGGAGAGTTGGAAAATGGAAGGTAGTTCTATTCCCGTCTTAGAATCGTCAAAGAATTTTGGTGGTGTTTTCGATTCGAAGCTTCAGGTTTTGATTGCGGAGAGCATTGCACAGAATTCATCTATGGTTCTTCAATCTTTATCAGAATTGAAAGAATGCGATTTCACTTTATGTAGTGATCAGGAAGGCTTTTTGAAGATGACGTCGGATATCCAGCCTGACTTATTGCTCATCAGCTACGACTTTATTAAATCAAACAGCCTGAAGACCTTGAATGATCTGCGACACCTCGATCAGAAGACTCATATCATGGTTTATCTACCACCTTCGATGGAAGAAGTTGCGAAGGCTTTAGTGATGGCGGGAGCCACCGAGTGTGTGTTTGCAAGTCCGGAAAAACTGGAAAGCGTGTCCGCCTCGGTAAGAAAAGCACTCATCGCTCTATCGGAAAGAGAATATTTCGAGGCCTCCGGTTCGGTCGAAGTGACTTCTGAAGAAGTCCCGGAAATCGTGTTTTCGCTGGATTTGGAAGGCCGGTGCGTCTACGTAAATTCTGCGATCACCCATCTACTGGGC
>JBKKAT010000801.1:0-3608 GCA_046714535.1 Acidobacteriota bacterium
AAATGATGTTGGATTTTCCAAACTTTACCGGATCAGAAGGATCCAGTTCCCCGCTTTTCGGTGGAATTTCGGGTGCGCCCGTTTTCAAAATGGCCGCTTCCATGTCGCCTGCTGCTCTTCGAATCACAACAGGCCGATGAAAAGGACTATCCGTACCCTGCTGGATGTCTGCCGTGCGGATTCCATTCCGGTTTCCATCGGCAAAGAAAGAAAACTGATAACTTGCCGAAGTCTGACCGATGAGAATTCCGGTGTAACAACGTTCCCGGAATGCTCTCCATCTGCAAGTTTCCAGAGAGTTTGCGATTTCGCGCGCAAAATGATCGAAATCCAATTGCCTTTGTGTAGCGCCTAAGTTCGTTGTCGCCAGGACAACGAACAGTCCAATCAAACCAAGCACGACCAATAATTCCAGCAGCGACGTCCCTCGCATCATCTTTTCCTCCCATCGTTTGAAGGAAACTCCCTCCGCGATTTGCCGGAGGGAGTTCTCCCTCACATCAGGGCTTGAGGACCCTGGGTTTCAGCGTGTGGGTGGGATGTAGGGCTATTTGACCGTGATCAGGTTCTTGAGTTGCTCGAACTTCTTTTCACCAATGCCCGGCACAGCCATGAGATCATTGGGTGATTTAAACTGACCATTCTTCTGGCGGAAATCCAAAATCTTTTTTGCCAGGGATGGACCAATTCCGGGAAGCCGTTCCAACTCGGCTTGCCCGGCTGTATTGATGTTGACCACCGATTTCCCTGTATCTTTTGCGGGGGCCGAAGCTTGCGCAAACCCCATTTGATTCAGGCAAAACATAACCAGAACGAGTACCAGTAAACTTGTTATTTTACGTTTCATTCATTTCCTCCTCGCAACTTCATTTCGCAAAGTTGATGCCAGGTTCATGAAAACGAGTTCTGGAGAGGAAAGCGCAAAAAAGGCCTTTCCTGGAACGGGAGAATGAATCACCCTTTGTGCGTTGTAAATGCTAAAGCCTTGCGCTACTATGTTTTACAAGTGTAAACGCAACTTGATGGAAGGGTGGAACTATGATTAGTTTGGCGAACAAAACGGTGTTGATTACCGGGGGATCGCGTGGTATTGGACGGGCTGCGGCCATCTTGATGGCGAAAGCCGGGGCCAATATTGTGTTTAGCTACAACAAGAACAAACGAGCCGCGGAGGAAGTTCTTGCGGAGATTGAAAAGGCAGGACGTCGCGGCGTTTCCGTTGCCGGAAACATCGCGGAGGACAGTCATGGGCGCGAATTAGTGGACACAGCTTGCAAGGAATTTGGAAAGTTGGACGTGCTTGTCAATAACGCCGGAATCTGGACGCATGCTCCTATCGATGAAATGAACGAAGATGTGTATCGTGAAACGATTGACATCAATTTATCCGGATTAATTTACATTACTCGTTACGCGGTTCAACAGATGAAGAAACAAGGACAGGGTCGCATCATCAATCTGTCTTCTACCGCGGGTCAGCGCGGTGAAGCATTTCATTCTCACTACGCAGCCACGAAAGGAGCCATCATTTCGCTGACAAAATCCTGGGCCACCGAACTCGGACCGGCCATACAGGTCAATTGTGTGGCGCCAGGTTGGGTTGATACTGAAATGAGTGCTGGTCCACTCTCCGATCCTGAACAATACAAGCAGATCGCGTCTTTGATTCCGCTTCGTAGAGTTGCCACAGCAGAGGAAATTGCCGGGCCAATTCTGTTTCTGGCATCCGATCTTTCCAACTTCATTACCGGTGAGATTCTCAATGTGAACGGGGGAGCAGTGTTGGTAGGATAGAGGTTCAAGAGGCTCAAAGGGGGCTCAAGAGGCTCAAGAGCTCAAGAGGCTCAAGGGGTTCAAGAGGCTGAAGGGGGCTTACGACCAGTAGGAGGAGGGGGTTGGTTTTTCGCGCTTTTTGAAGAAGAAGATCAGAACAAGTCCGACAATAAATCCGCCTATATGCGCCCACCAGGCGACTCCTCCTTGCGCCGGAGTAGCTGCCGCGAGACTTCCCTGAATAAACTGCCAGAGAAACCAGAAAAACAAAAATATGACTGCAGGAATTTCCATGATCTGAAGGAAGATAAAAATCGGGACGAGGGTCAGAATGCGGGAGTGAGGGTACAACAAAAAGTAAGCGCCCAGAACACCTGCAATTGCTCCACTTGCGCCAACCATTGGTATATTCGAATTCGCTTGAAGAATGGTTTGCGTCAGTGCAGAGCCAATCCCGCACAACAAATAAAAGAAGATATAGCCAACGTGCCCTACCCGGTCTTCTACGTTATCTCCAAAAATGTACAGGAACCACATGTTTCCAATTAAGTGAAGCCATCCTCCATGCAAGAACATGGAAGTGAAAACCGGAATCACTGCATCGACAAGATCCTGTTGCAGGCCGAGAAAAAAACGAGTGGGAGTCAGGCCAAACTGGTAAATGAAAGCTTCCATTTTTCGCCCGAGTGAAAATTCGTAGAAAAATACAAGAACGTTGATCACGATGAAAATCGTGTTAACAACGGGATAAGTTTTTGGACGAATCGTATCGCGTAGTGGAAACATACAAAATCAAAAATGAAAAATTAAAAATAAAAAATGGGAGCAGGTGCCACGTTTTTCATTTTTTATATTTCATTTTTAGTTTTTTTAGATCCATTTACGGCGGCGGAAATAGGTGAATAAACCGCCTCCGACCAGAACCATGACTCCCAAAACAAGAAAATAGCCATATTTCCACTTTAATTCAGGCATATTGTTGAAATTCATTCCATAAATTCCCGTGATTACGGTCAGCGGCATAAATATAGTAGTAATCAGCGTGAGGGCTTTCATCACCTCATTCAGCCGGTTAGATACAGTGGAAAGATAAGTTTCAACCATGGCGGTTGTTACATCGCGAAACGATTCGGTCATTTCAGCCATTCGATAGAGCATATCGTACACATCACGAAAGTAGAATTGTGTTTTGCGCGTGATGAATTGGTATTCATTTCGGGCCAGATGATTCATGACTTCCCGCTGAGGAAAGATCGTTTTTTTCAACTTTAGCAATGTTCTCTTTAAATTCAGAATCCTGCGTAGAACGGTTGACTGCGGATCTTCGAAAAGCTCCTGCTCCGTTTTATCGAGTTCATCTTCCACTTCGTCCAGGACGGGAAGATAGTTACCCACGAGAATGTCCAGGATTGTGTAGAGAACAAAATCGATTCCATAGTCAAAAATCGGTGCATTTTCTTTGCAGCGCCGCATCACTTCGGAAGTCGAACGCATTTCTTTCTTATGAAATGTGACGAGATATTTCTGTCCCAGGAATACATCCAGTTCCTTGGGAGCAAATCCTTCCGCGTAGGAACGGTCCACATCCACTCCATGAATGAGGAGATAGAGATAGGTTTCATAGAAGTCGACTTTGGGATACTGGATATCGGCCAGGCAGTCCTCAACCGCCAATGGATGAAAGTTGAAATAACCTGCCAGACATTCCGATTCTTCCTCGGTCGGCGCGTGTAGATCCCACCAGTAGAGATTTTCCGGATCGGATTGAAACTCTTTCCAGTTGACGTTTTCGTGAACGATCAGACGTTTGGGATTCTTATCGTATTCAACGATGG
>JBKKAT010000802.1:0-5979 GCA_046714535.1 Acidobacteriota bacterium
AGCCTGGAGCGAACAGAATCAAGATCTGGATAAAACCGCTCAGGTTCTCGGCATTACCACGAAAACGCTCACTGCAAAACTAAAAGAGTACAAGTTCTTTTAGGGCCTTACACCTATCTCCTTACGAGAATTACCGTGGCATCATCCCGCAAGTTTTGCTGTCCCCCATACTGGCGTTGCTGAATAAAAAGATCCTCAACCGCGAGGTCCAGGGGCTCTTCTTTCCAGCGAAGCATCCAGTCTTGAAGGCGTTGTTTTCCAAATTCTTCTTCGGTCTTCGAATTATGTTCAATCACGCCATCCGTGTACATCATCAGTAAGTCGCCGGGCTCCAATCTCACATAGCCGGCGCGGTAAAAACTGTCGGGCGCAAATCCAAGAATCATTCCACCCGAAGTCAGCTCAATGAAATTTTGATCGCGCAAGAGTAAAGGGGCAGGGTGTCCCGCATTCACATAAAGAAAACTTTCATCGTTCATCAGTTCTCCCAGCACCAATGAAATAAAACGGGAGACGAGTCCCGATCGATAAATTACGCGATTCAGCCTTTCCGCAAGAAGTGTCAGGTGAATCCCCTTTTCAATTCCCATTCGCAATCCTGTGATCACGTCGCGCGCTTGAAGTGCCGCCGGTAAACCGTGCCCCGCGGCGTCTGCAATCATCAGCAATAGCGTTTTTCCATCGTCACTTTGAAAATCGTAGACATCTCCGCCCACGATCTTTGCAGGTATTGTCTTTGCCGCAATTTCAAACTCTCCGTGTTGCGGCGCACTGGTTGGAAGTAAGCTCAACTGCACGGCGGTTGCCTGTTCCAGGGCATCGTTCAACGTCAATCGCCGGGAATGTTGAATCAACGCGTAGTGAATGGAAGTAAGGGCCCAGCATAAAGATTGCCGGCTCTCTCCCTGATCCTGTCCAAAAAAAACAAGAAACAATAAACGCTCTTGATCAAAGGGAAGCACCGCAACAAAACGTCCATTGAGATTGCCAAACCAGGGAAGGTCGGTCTCGTGAATTTGATTCTGCAAATCGAAACCGATCTCCGGAAGAGGTTCACCTCTCGCTGACAATAACTGCGGTCCTTCAGAAAACTCATACAGATGGATGGCGCTGATTTGTAACACTTCTGCAAGCTCACTTTGAAAACCGGAAAGAAAGAGCCGTGCCGACCATTCGTTAGTCGTCGCGCTGTCCATGCGTGAAAGAATCGTCTCAATCCGCCGGTAAAAATGTTTTGCTTCAAAGGGAAGAACGTTTTCGCAAAGGGGAATATTCATCGTTTCAACTCCTGAGCAAAAAGACTAAATGAATTGAGTCAAGGCGGGATGAATAAGAAGTGAACGCAAAGTTAATCCGGATTATGACTCTATCCGGACAGCCGTCATGTTATCCTTCTTCTATGAAGCGTACGTTTCTGCTTGCACTGATCCTTTTCGTCAAGCTTGGTCATGCGGAACAGCCATCCAATTGGATCGACGTTTCCGAGCGACATGCGGTGCGTTCCTTTTCCGATTTTCGCGATTTGCTGAGTCTGCCAAATGATGCCCACTATCCTGAAGACATCAAGAAGAATCTGGATTGGTGCGAAAAAGCATTTTCCAAACGTGGTTTTTCGATGATAAGACTCGAAACTCCAACTGTTCCCCTGCTGCTGGCCAGCCGGAGCAATAACAAAGCGAAAAAAACGGTGCTGATTTATCTTCAAATAGATGGGCAGCCGGTAAAAGCGGAAGAGTGGCAGCAGAAAAGCCCATGGGAACCTGTATTGAAAGAAAAGGATGCTTCGGGTGAATGGAAAGAAATTCCATGGAACAGACTTTCCGGGAAATATGATCGTGAGTGGCGTATCTTTGCGCGATCCACATCCGATGCGAAGGGTCCAGTAGCCGCTTTCTTAGCTTCCCTGGATGCGATTCAGGAACTCAAGCAGGAACCGAACTATAACCTGAAAGTCATTCTGGATTTCGAAGAAGAACTCGGCTCTCCGGAATTGCCTGCTGCGGTGAAGAAGTATTCCACGGATCTTGCGGCAGATATGATGTTGATTTTCGATGGGCCGCGTCACATCAGCAATCAACCGACGATTCAATTTGGCGCGCGTGGCATTTGCGATATCACGCTTACGGTATTTGGTCCCCGTGTCCCGCAACATAGTGGGCACTACGGAAACTATGCGCCCAACCCCGCATTACGATTAGCAAAGATTCTTGCATCCATGAAGGATGATCAGGGACGAGTCACGATTCCGGGATTTTATGATGGAGTAAAAATCACGACTGAGGAAAAAGAGATACTCGCACAAGTTCCCGATGATGAAAACGAAATCCGTAAGAAACTGGGAATAGCAGAAGCAGATCGTGTCGCCCCAACGTATCAGGAATCTCTTCAATATCCATCGCTCAATATTCGCGGCATGAATTCCCTGTTCATAGGAAAGGAAGCGCGTACGCTGATTCCCTCCGTTGCCACAGCGGAGTTGGATTTGCGGCTCGTTCCTGAAAGTGATCCGGAACGCTTGATCGGGCTGGTCCGCAAACACATTGAGCAGCAGGGTTACCACATTGTCGCAAAGGAGCCTACGGAAGAAGAACGATTGAAACATCCGCGCATCGCTGCCTTTCAAGCGTCCATCTCTTACGGCGCTTTTCAAACGCCCTACAATTCGGAAACAGGAGCGTGGGTCAGTCGCGCTTTGAAAAAAGCTTTCGGGAAGGAACCGGTCAAGGTTTTGCTTGTGGGTGGATCGATTCCCATCTCTCCTTTTGTCATCACTCTGGGAATTCCTGCGGTTGCCGTGCCCACGGTAAATATGGATAACAACCAGCACGCCGAAAATGAAAACATCCGCGTCGGAAATTATGTCGATGCGGTGAGAACTTTCGTGGCCATCCTGACGGAACACATTGAATAGAGAATCGTATGGACCGCAGGCGTCTGGCCTGCCGAATAACTTGCCCGTCCCGCGGCCTTGACGTAGCGGTAGGAATTCATACCATTGTGGTATGAAAAGTGTAGTTTCCGAAAAGGGGCAAGTTACGATCCCCAAGTCTTTGAGGGACCGATTGGGGCTAAGGGCCGGGCAAGTATTGGACTTCTACGAGGAAGAGGGCAAGTTGATAGCACGAAAGCTAAAAGAGGAAGACCCCATTAGAAGGGTGTACGGGATCCTGAAAACGAAACGACGGACAGATCAAATCATCGATTCTTTGCGCGGTTCCTCCAAAAAATGATCACTGCAGTTGATACGTCTGTGCTTCTCGACGTTTTTACAGCGGATCCGACTTTCGGGGAGCGTTCAGCACAATTGCTTCGGGCGTGTATGCTCGAAGGGAAGCTAGTCGCTTGTGAAATTGTGTGGGCGGAGATATCAGCAAGCTTTCCGGACAGCAGAATCGCACAGGAAGCGCTTATTCGTCTCGGCGTTGAATTTGTCCCATTGAATGAAACTTCCTCCCTCGAAGCCGGGCTGCACTGGAAAAAGTATCGCGAATCAGGCGGTACGCGGGGCCGGATCATTTCGGATTTCTTGATCGGATCCCATGCGCGTAATCATGCGGACCGGCTACTCACGCGTGATCGTGGCTTTTACCGGAAATATTTCTCACGACTGAAGTTAATAGATCCTTCGATCTAGTAAACTTCGTCGATCACTTTCCAACATCGCGTGTTATTCTTTCAATCGAGTTCATGGAAAAGAATCCTGTTGTCATCACTGGAGTAGGACCTGTAACCGCCATTGGTAGCGGCCGCGAATCGTTTTGGAGCTCGTTGATCGGCGGCAAGAGCGGGGTGACGAACATCACGCGTTGCGATACGTCCCGGTCTGCATGCAAAATCGGCGCGGAGTTGAAGGACTTTCGTCTTCAAGACTATCTGAATGGCGATCGCCGCGTTCCAAAGAAACTCCCTAGAGCCATCGAATTGGGAATGGCAGCAGCAGCATTAGCCTTACAGGACGCCGGGATCGATCGGGACAACACAGACCGCGATCGCATTGGTGTATTTGTCGGTACTTCTGTTGCAAATCTTGGAGAGACACTGTCTGTGGCGGATCAGTGGAGAAATTCCAAAGAGCGGGTCAGACCGGATACATCATTTTATCTTTTCAATCATTCCATTGCGGCTGCATTGTCTTCCTATTTTGATCTACGGGGACCATCCTTAACAATTACGACAGGATGCAATTCCGGTTTGGATGCTTTGGGCCAGGCCGCGCGTCTGATTGAGCAGGATCTGGTGGACGGCATGCTGGTGGTTGGAGCCGATTGTGCGCTTTTTCCAGAAATCCTTGCTGTTTTTAACGCAGCCGGTTCACTGAGCACGAAGTATAATGAAGAAGCTTCCCGGACTCCGAGGCCCTTTGATGCCGGGAGAGATGGTGTGGTGCTCGGTGAGGGAGCCGGAGCCTTGTGGCTGGAACCGGCGAAAATAGCCCGGGCGCGTAAGGCGACTGTATATGCCCGCTTAGCCGGTTATGCCGCTTTTTCAGCCGGGCGTCACCGCACTTACTCAACCGATCCGGAATGGGATTTGCAACCAAGTGTGCGTGCTATGCGAGAAACATTGAAACAGGCACACAAGCAACCGGAAGATATAAATCTTTTCCACGCCAATGGATCGGCATCCGTGCACTATGACCGTTTGGAAGCGAATGCGATTGCACAAACCTTTGGGAAATATTTCGAAGGATTGGCCGTTCACTCGATCAAATCCATGATTGGCCTTCCGGGTGGTGCCGCTTCTGCCTTGCAAGCGATTACAGCCTGTCTTAGCCTTAGGGATGGAATGATTCCGCCCACTTTGAATCACGAAAACTCAGATCCTTTGTGTGGTCCCATTCGCGTCATTACGAAATGTGAATCCTTTCAGCCGCGGAATGTTCTGATTCACTCCATCGGTTTCGGTGGGTTCTATTATTCAGCGGCAGCAATCTGTAATATTTAAAGGAGAAAAAATGAGCCGGATAACTGTAAAAAAATCAATTGGACTTACCGTTCTCACTCTGCTTTTTGCCCTTGGCTGGATCCTTGCGGACGCAGCTACCAAACCGCTCGAAGTAAGTTTGAATTCTCACATCAAGATTTTCAAACAAAACAACACCGGTGGCTGGGAGCAAATCGATGAAGTGGGACCGGCAAATCTAAATTTCACCGCCAGCCTTTCTGATTTAGCCGCGAGTAAAAAAGCAACCACCAGCTTCGTATGGAATGCGAAGACCAAAAACGGCCACGATTACTCCGTTCGGCTCGGCGGACCCGTGGATTTGCGATACAACCCGGCGAGCGGTCAGTTGGACGGCGATTTCCCTTTTCACATCACATACCGCGGAAAATCCGCGAATGTTGCAGGAAAACTGACAACGGAGTCGACGCCCTGGCCCGTTGAAAACCTTCGTGGCCAGCGCGCAAAAGGGATTTTCGGAGTCAATCCTTCAGAATTCCTATTTGTCAGCGCGAATGATTTCAAACTTCCAGGCGAAGCCCCGCTCAAACTTGTTTGCCGCGAACAGTACAGGATCATACCCAAGAGGTAAAACTAATCAACTATCCGAGATCCGTTACAGAAATACCTTCCGGCAACAAGAGCCTGTTTTTGCGCAATTCTCTCAACTCTTCAATGATGGGGGACCAGTACCGAATATACCGGGTTTAATTTTCTGCGATCTCCTGTGCGAGCAAGGTTCGAACGCGCATTGAACCTTCTACGGACAATGATTTTTGTAGCGATATCCGGCTTATCCAATTGCGTTGCGTCTGTGCGGTCAATTCTTTTGCCTGAGGCCATTCTCGTAAGATCCACATCGCGTCTTCCACGCGAAAAGTATTTTTCAAAGCCCAAAGAAGTAAACAACTGAGTTAGCTTGTAGATCGTTGCACGCATGCTTCGCAGAGCTTTAATAAAAGCATGAAGGTTATCGGCTGTAGGCGCAATCCACAAATCAATGTCTTCAGAAAATTGAGCTGCACCGTAGAGTACGGA
>JBKKAT010000803.1:0-4110 GCA_046714535.1 Acidobacteriota bacterium
GGAAGATCCTGGTTGGAATATGCATCCAGAGCGGTTTCCCGGACGCGGTGAAGCAGATTCAGGAATGTAGGATCGCCACTCAAATCGGTCCGTAACACGAGCGTATTCACAAACACGCCGATCAGTTGTTCCAATTCAACACGAGGCCGGTTCGCAATTGTGGACCCGACGAGAATGTCTTCCTGTCCTGAGTAACGCGAGAGTAGTGTGTTAAAGGCTGTAAGAAGTGTGATGTATAGCGTAACTCTGTTATGACGGCTGAATGATATTAACGATTGATGCAGGGAAGCGGGCAAAGAAAATATTTTTCGGGTACCTCGATAGTTTTGAACTAGCGGTCTCGGATGATCATATGGAAGTTTTAAAAGGGGAGGATAGTTTGCAAGCTTTTGCGTCCAGTAAGCCCGCTGGTTTTGGATTGCCTCGGATTGAAGTGAACCTCTCTGCGATTCCGCGAAGGCTTCATATTGAAATTCAATCTGCGCGAGAGGACAAGCTTGATCCTGGGAAAAAGCATTGTAAAGTGAACTCAATTCTTGAAAAAGATTTTGCATCGACCAGCCATCGCAAACGATGTGATGCATGCTCAGCAAGAACAGATGTTGTTGTTCGCTGAGCCGTATTACCGATGACCGAAAAACCGGACCATTCTCAAGTGAGAACAGCCTGCAAGATTCCTGTTGTAACAATTCAGCGACTCTTAACTCTTTTTCCGTTGAAAGTAGATGCGTGAGATCCTCTACCGGTAAAGGGAAGTCGGAATCCCGCCCAATGATTTGCACCAGTTCTTGTTCGATCATTTGAAACGTCGTTCGCAGCGAGCTATGCCGTCGAACAACTTCCTGTAGACCTCGCTGCATCGCGGCGATATCGAAATGCCCTTTGAGCTCAAAGACGTGGGTGACGTTATAAAGTGGAATATCCGGTAGAAGCTGGTTGAGAAACCACATCCGCTGCTGTGCAAATGATAAGGGTAACAATGGTAAAGAACCTCGTATCAATTTTAGAGAATTATACCAGAGCCGGTCCGTTCAGAAGTCTTGCAATTTACCGGTAATCAATGCTTTTTTTGTGTGCACAAACCATACTCGGCTCCGTTCTTCAATACCAGCCACGCTGTCTCTGTATCCCGAATTCTTGCCGTACGTCAAGAGTTCGGGATAAAATTGGAGCCGGTTCGGTGGATGTGTGAGGATTTAGCGTGTCGTATGGATGGCAAAGATGAACAGCGAATCAGGAAACAACGACCTGCCGGAACATTGGACAGAACTTGCGCGACTATGGGAACAAACAGGACCGCCTTTGCGTCCGGCAGCTAAAGACGTTTCCTTTCTCTTGAATGAAATAAACTCATGGTCGCGAGAGAACGGCTCGCCTCGCGCGCTGATTCTCGGCGTAACGCCTGAACTCTATCGCATGGCATGGCCGAGTGGAACGAACGTATTAGCAGTTGATCACACTCGAGGAATGATTGATGTCGTTTGGCCGGGCCCTCGAGGTGCCGTGGTTTGCGCCGAATGGACCGATTTACCACTCCAGACTGGCTCGCGCGACATTACACTTTGTGATGGCGGGGTTCATCTGCTCAACTACCCGGGCGATCACGATAAACTCGTTCGCTCAGTGTATCGGGTGCTCGCATCCGGCGGTTTGTCCTTTTTTCGTTTGTTCGTTCCACCCAAAGAGCGCGAAGAATCCGATACAGTGCTCAAGGATCTACTCGAAGGAAGAATCTCCAATCTCAATCTGTTGAAGCTTCGTCTGGGTATGGCTCTTCAAGAAGATGTAGCAGAGGGAGTTCAAATGGGACATGTGTGGGATGCGATTCACAATGTCTCACCGGATCTGAACCGTCTTGCCTCACAAATCGGATGGCCTATCGAACATTTGCTTGTTATTAATACGTATCGGAATTCAAAAATGAGGTACCACTTTCTTGGGATCGATGAGGTCCGTCATCTGTTTTGCGAAAGCCCGGGCGGTTTTGAATTCGAAAAACTCTACGTGCCTGAATACGCATTGGGAGAACGGTGTCCCACCATTGTGCTCCGCCGCAAGGCCGGCAGTATTGTGGAGACGTCATGAGCAGCAACACTATTCAAGATTCCTATCCGCTTTCACCGATGCAACAGGGAATCCTGTTCCATAGTTTGCTTTCTCCACAATCTGGAATTTATGTTGAGCAGGTTATTTGCGACTTGCATGAGGAATTAGATGTTGACCATCTTGAACGAGCTTGGAACAGCGTTATTCAAAGACATGCTGTCCTGAGAACTTGCTTCCGCATCGATGGAATGAACGAACCGGTTCAGGAAGTTTATGGACATGTGAAAGTCTCATCGACGTATCATGATTGGAGCTATCTGGATGAAAGCCGGCAAGAAGCGCAGTTCCATTCGTATCGTGAGACAGACCGCCGACAGGACTTTAATCTCTCATCCGTCCCGCTGATTCGTCTTGCATTGTTCCGGCTGGGATCAGCACATTATCGGCTCCTTTGGACGTTTCATCACATTTTACTCGATGGCGGATCGCGAAATATGGTCCTTCGGGAGGTTTTCGAATCTTACGATGCGTTTTTAACCCGCCGCAACTTAGAGTTAAAGTCGCCGCGACCTTATCGTGACTATATCGACTGGCTGGCGAAACAGGATTCTACCGAATCAAGATCATTCTGGCAGAAAATGCTCAAAGGTTTTGTCACGCCTACTCCTTTACCGCTGGATAATATCGCTCGAACCAAGAATGATGAACAGGCGGGCCATGAAACGCAGGAGTTGCGACTGTCGAAAACAGCTACGGCCGCCCTGCAATCGATCGCACGCGAACATCAACTCACGTTGAATACATTATTCCAAGGGGCATGGGCGCTCCTTCTCAGTCTATACAGCGATGAAGAAGATGTGGTTTTTGGGGCCACGAGAGCGCTTCGCGGCGCAGCCTTTGAAGGGCTAAGAGAGATGGTCGGCCTGTTCATCAATACAGTGCCGGTGCGCGTCCATATTCAACCCGACGTGCCATTGTTGATCTGGTTGAAAACATTACGAACACAATGGGTTGAAATGCGTCCGTATGAATGGACGCCGCTAACAAAGATTCAGCAATGGAGCGAGATTCCACAGGAGGCTTTGTTTTCGAGTGTATTGATTTTTGAAAAGAACCTGTTGAATTCTGCTTTGAGGGCAGAGAAGTCAGTTTGGGCAAACAGAGAATTTTTGACACCTTCGGGGACCAACTATCCTCTCACAGTGGTGGCATTTGCGGAGCAGGAGCTTTTGCTGAAGATCGGATACGAGCCATCACGTTTCGACCGCGCGACGATCTGCAGCGTGCTGAAACACCTCCGAACATTGCTGGAAAACTTCACGGTTGATTTACAAAAACCTATGAAAAAACAATCTATGCTGACCGAAACGGAGCGGCAGCAATTGCTGATTGATTGGAACAATACTTCAAGAGATTTTCCTACGAAACTCTGTGCTCATAAGCTTTTTGAAGAGCGAGTAAAATGTCAACCTGACGCCGTTGCTGTAATTTCCGTCGATCGACAACTGACTTACCGGAAACTGAATGATTGGTCTAACCAACTAGCTCACTATCTGCAAAGGCGTGGAGTTGGTCCTAATATGTTAGTTGGAATCTGCATGCATCGCTCACCGGAAGTAGTCGTTGCGATCATGGCGATCCTGAAAGCCGGAGGCGCTTATCTCCCGCTCGATGCAAGTCTGCCATCTGAGCGCCTTTTATATATGGTAAGAGAGTCCCGGATTTCCATAGTGATCACCATGGAAAGATTGGCGCCAATAATTTCGGAAAGCGGAATAACGACGATTTGTCTCGATGGACAACGGGACCAAATAGCGCAAGAAGATACGACGAATGCTCTTGTCACAGTTGGCTTAGAGCATCTGGTTTATGCCGTTTATACTTCGGGCTCAACCGGTGAACCGAAGGGCGTTATTATCTCCCATCGCGGATTAATGAACCATACTTTATCCGTAATTGAAAAATACCACATTTCTCCCATGGATCGCCGGTTGCAGTTTGTGTCCATCAGTTCTGACATGCTGATTTCCGATGTTTTTGCATATCTGTCGGCCGGTGCTACGC
>JBKKAT010000804.1:0-10111 GCA_046714535.1 Acidobacteriota bacterium
CCTGGAAAAACCGGATTGAGAGCTTCCGCTCATCCCATTGCGCTCGATTGCAGTTGGATTCCAATCTTCTTCAAGAAATCGTAGGGGAGTTCTCCTCCTGCAAAAATGAAGACGTAGTCGTTTGGAATTTCCTGAACACCATCCTGGGAATCGATCACCACGGTCTTTTCGCGAATTTCCTTTACATTGGAAAACAGCATCACATTGAGATTGCCGGAGGTTTTTTGTTCATCGAGATGCTTAGCGTTTCGGTCTTTAATTCTCCCGAAATCTCCTTTCCGGTAAGAGAGAGTTACGGTGTTCGTATTTTGGGAAGCGAGCGCAACAGCGGCTTCCACGGCGGAATCTCCGCCACCCACAACGAGAAGATGACATTTTTGATAAGTTTCGGCTTCAATGAGCCGATACGAGACTTTGGAGGAATCCTCACCCGGGACTCCGAGTTTGCGAGGTGTTCCGCGACGACCAATTGCGAGAATCACGCGATGCGCAGCATACTGAGCTGTGGGAGTGCAGACTTTAAAGGAACCGTCGTCTTGTTTGACGTCTGTTACTTTTTCATTCGTTCGAATGGTCAGCTGGGTTTTGTCAATGATTCGCGTCCAGAGTTCCAACAGAGATTCTTTTGATGTTTCCGTATGTTTTACTTTTCCGTAGAGGGGAAGATTTACCGGTGAAGTCATCACAATTTTCCTGCGTGGATATTGAAGGATTGTGCCGCCAATATCTCCCTGTTCCAGCAGTAAAAACTTCATCTTATGTTTCTTCGCAGTCAGAGCGGAAGCAAGGCCACCGGGGCCGGCGCCCACGATCACAACATCATAATCGGCATTGTGTTGAGATCCATTGGTCTGTGCGATCGATTCTACGGCGCGAATCCCTTGATTGATCGCATTCTTGATGAGTCCCATTCCCCCGAGTTCTCCAACGATGTAAACGCCTTTGACATTTGTTTGGAAATTCTCGTCTAACTGGGGCAACTCGGCGCTGCGACCTGCGCTTCCAAACTTCAGCGTGATCGCGCCAACCGGACAACTTTCCGCGCACAATCCGTGTCCCACGCATTTGGAAGCGTGAATCAGCGTTGCCTTGCCGCCGATCACACCAAGAACATCTCCTTCCGGACAGACTCTTGCACACGCCCCGCAGCCAATACAATTCGTTACATCGATATGTGGATGCATTGCCGGAGCAACATTTAGTTCTGTTCCGGCCGTCTTCTGGAATTTTTCGCGGGCTTTACGCTCTTTCGCCCGATATTGAAGTACATAGGGAATCATCGTCGCTGAAAACAGGACTATTGCGATCAAAATTGTTAATAGTGTAACGGACATCGTGACTTCAGTTGCAAGAAAGGTGGAAGATAATAATATGAATTTCAGAAGAGGAGGCAAGGGAGCAATGTCCGGCTAGAGGCGGAAGATCACACCGCCCAAAAACCCAAATTCCTGATAAGAATCTCCATCGGTCACATCGGCGCTGAGCTGCAGAGAAAGGGATCTGTTGAGGTGAATGATGGAGGAACCATCAAACCGATTCGTCCGTGGTCTCGTCTCAATCAGAACGTCGTCATTGAGAACCACCACGGAGAGAGACGAAAAGTATTCAACAGTAACGTAGACTTTTTCCAAAAATGTTTTGCCCGCCGAAATGCTCCAGGAATCATATGTTGATCCGTCCGGAGGCGAATAGTGAGTTCCGGAGAACCGGAAATCAAAACCGGAATTCAAGACGTTGTTCGTAAAAAGACCATAAGTAAAGCGTTGTGTTGATTCTTCATCACGGTTGTTCCTGTCACGACCGACGCTTCCAAAAACATAGAAGTCTGAATACACCTTAATCGTTGCGCGAAAATCTGCCGATTCGAAACGAAATCCATCCAGCTCTCTGGGATCAACCGGGCGGCCATTCAAGTGATCCTCAGTTATGGTACGTGCATCAATGGAACGCCCATGATGGAAGGTTCCCTGCAATTCAACGCTGGGATGTGGATTCCCACGCGCATTCACGAAGAAGTAGTTGAGTCCCCCATCCCCTTCCCCTGCAGGTCCGGATAGATCCAGCTCTGCCCATTGATACAAAAAGAAATTGCTATTCAAAGGAAGAAAATTGTTAAAGACGATTACGGAACGCTCCGTGAGGCCTGAGTTACGCAAGTTGACATATCCAGCCGTATGACTGCGGCCGCCTTCAGCATCATAAGCAACGAATCCGCCAAACTTTGTGATATTTTCCTCGTATCCGGCTTCCAGGATCTTCGGCTCCAAACCGCCGAAGGTTCCAAAACGCAAAATGTTTGTCGCTCCCATCGACTGCTTGTACTGGAACATCCCTCCACCAACGGAGCCAAGCGCGCCCAATTCGTTCAGCCACATCTGACCTCCGCGGGCGTGCATTTTGCCAAAGTGCTTTCCGACATAGGCGTTATATATGGAAACGCGTGGATCCCTTCCATCCGAGGAAGGATAAACTGCAGAGCGAACATCTAGAGCAAATTCCAGATTCTCTTCTTTGTTATAAGGTGAATGAATCGAAATTGAACCGACAATTTCACTGAAAGAACTGGACTGGCCAGTCTCTTCTGTCTGGAAAGCGCGAGCAAAAATCGAGACACGGCCCGATCCCCAATCGTCCGCAACCACGCTACTGCTTAACAAGACAAAAAACAAAAAAAACTTTTTCAATCTTCCTGACCTCTAGGATGACAGGTATAGCAGGCAATCGAATTGTAAACATATCCGTTCACCTGGCGGTGTTCATGATCCATATCTGGTTTGGTGTGACAGCTGAAACAGGAAAAAACTCTGAAATTCGAGGGATTCGTGTGACAGGACGCGCAGGGAAAACCGGCATGGAATCCTGAATTGATTGGAAACTGTGGATGATTAAAACGTCCCTGATCAAAAGAGGAATCAGAAGCTTTGTGACACTGTTGGCAATCGGTCGAAAAACCGGCGGCAACGTGATTCGGATTATTCGCGTTTTGATAGTCTGTTTTGTGGCAACCAATGCAGTTTTTCGGCGTCCCTGCAAAAACATTATTCACATGACAGGACTGGCATGGGATGGTTGCGTGCACGCCCACCAACCGGAAGAACTGAGTGTGATCCAGATCCGCATCATCCCAATCTTCATCACCAAAGTTGTGGCATTGTTGACAATTTGTGGAGAAGCCGGCTTTGCGATGGTCCGGATTCCGGGTCGCTTCATAATCCTGTCGATGACATCCGATGCAATTTCGCGGTGTTCCCCTGAATACATTATTGACATGACAACTCTGACAATCCAACGTTTGATGAACGCCTCTGAGCGGGAAGGTTGCATGGTTGAAGCTTGCTTCATCCCAATTTGGGTCGTTTATACTGTGGCAACCTTGACACTGCAGGGGAAATCCTGCGCGAACATGGTCCGGATTGTTTGCGTTTTCATAATCATCCCGGTGGCAATTGATGCAGTTGAAATTCAAACCCCCGAAGACTTTATTTTGGTGACAGGAATCGCAGGCGAGAGTGGAATGCGCTGCCCCTAGAGCTTGTCCCGTTTCCGCCGCATGATTGAACTTTGTGGAGGTCCAGGAATTCTCGATGTGACATCTTTCGCAATCGGTTCCCAGTCGCGTTTGGTACAGGTCGTCTTTGCGTCGAATCCAGTGGCAATCATAACAACGGGTGGGTGTGCCCTTCGTTACACCGCCCCAGTGACAGGAAGAACAATCAACAGTAAGGTGCCTGCCGCGCAGCGGGAATTGCCCTTTTTTGTGAAATCCCCTGCTGATGGTTTTCCATCCCTGTTCGTTATGACATCTCTTGCAATCTTTTCCGAATTGTCCTTGATGAGGATCGTTGTGACAGGTCCCACAATTTTGCGACAGCGGTTGATACCGGACCAACTGCATGGGAGGCGCCGGCGTTTCAAACATTTCCAGTTTATGGCATTTTTCGCAGGGAACCGTTGTGTGCGCTCCCAGCAGAGGAAAATCGCTTTTCTCATGCGAAAAAGTGGTTGGACGGAAAGAAGCTGTGGTGTGGCAGGAAGAACAATCCTTTTTGAATTGCCCGCGATGATAATCCACGTGACAAGTCTTGCAATCTTTCAAAATCGGTTTGTAACGGATCGCCTGTCCTTCTCCCAGTGGAAATTTTCCAACTTCGAGCTTGTGGCATTTCTCGCAGGGAACTTGCTGATGCTTGCCTGTTAGCGGAAAAGCGGCCGTTGCGTGATCGAATCGCAAGCCGTCCGGTGTATGACAACGCACACAATCCGTCCCCAATTGACCCATGTGTGCCGTGGCGTGACAGGATTTGCAATCTGTGGAAAGGGGCTTGAATTTCATCGCCCCCGTTTTGGTGTCTTTCACGTGACACTTCTCGCAGGGTACCCCTTGATGATTTTCATCGAGCGGGAATCTTGTCTTGCTGTGATCGATGTTCGGTCCTTTGAAGGAAGCAATGCTGTGACAGTTCTCACACTTCGTTCCCAGTTGACCTTGATGAGGATCCAGATGACACGTGACGCAGTCCGTTTTCATCGGGCGGAAGCGAACCGCATTCCCACTACCTGTAGGAAAATTGGCTTTTTCTAACTTATGACAATTGGAGCAAGGAATGGCATGTCCTAATGTCAAATCGAAGTAGCTATGATCGACTTTCGCTGGTTTAAATCCATTTACGTTGTGACATTGCTCACACGTTTTTCTGCTGAAACGCTTCGGTTCTTCCGGATCCGCTTGAACAAATTGGCCGAGATGTGGATCGCGATGACAATCGGAACATTGCGCAAATGCTTTTAACTTGAATTGTCCGCCGGGATGGCATTTTGCACAAGGCACGGAAGCGTGTTTTCCCGTTAAAGGAAATTTGTCGTGCTTAAAATTCGCTTTCTTCCATTCGCTGGTTGTATGACAGTTCGTGCAAGTGCCCAATGAAGGCTTATGCGGATCGACATGACAGGAAGTGCACTTATCAAATGGCAAACCTTTAAAGACTTGATTCTTGTGGCACGTAAGACAGGGAATTTTTGTATGCGCACCGGTTAGCGGGAAACGTGTCTTGCTGTGATCAAATGTGATTTGTTTCATAGGACGCGTCACCGAATGACACGATTCGCAAGCAGGTAACTGTTTCTTATGCGGATCGATGTGACAGGTTTGGCAAGCGGTGCTAAGACCCAGAAAGGATCTCGTCTTATGACAGCTCGAGCAGTCTTTGACTTGCGCGTGAAAGCCCTCGAGCTTGTATCCCGTTTGATCGTGGTGGAAGGTCTTCAAATTAAGCTGGCGAATATCGAAATCACGTCCGAGATGTTCCGTATGACAGGTCATGCATTTCGTTCGCTTGTCAGCATGAAAACCCTTTCCTGCCTCGATTCGAGAGCGTAGCAGTTTGTGACATTCCAGACATTTTGTTTCCAGAACATTCTTGTCACTGCCGTGGCAAACATTGCAGTTCTTGATGCCTGAAAACTTGGAATGCGCTTTGGAGAGTTCTCCTGGAGAGACGAGTTCACCAATTTGAGCGAACCCTAAAACCGGAAACAAGATCAAAATGCAAAAAACAACAAACCGCATGCTCGCTAAAAATAACCTGTCATGATCGCAATAAATATGTGAATGATCATCGTAAAATACATAGTCTGTGCAAGGGGAAGATGCAAGACATGCCAGTGACGAAAAAGATCATTGCTGACTTTCAGCAAAGAAAGTCTCCGCAAGCGAACTTCCCGTTTTCGCGCAAGTTCCAGAAGCTTTTTACGGTTTTCAGTAGAAAGGCCGGCGCCACGAAGAATTCCTCGAAGTTGTGAACGCCGTTTCAGCCACCGAATATCATCAGATACCATCAGGAAAATGGCTTTCAATCCAGTCGGCGGTTGATCCACATGAAAATCAGCTATTCTTCGAAGTGCTTCGAGTTTGTCATCCGGCAAAAGTTGGGCTAATTCAGCATTGATTTGTTCGACTTCCTTTTTCATTTCATCGAACTCCATTGCGGTACCCGAGATAGCTCGCGGGACCTGCGCGTAAAGATAACGTCCAATCAAACCGCTGATCGCTACAATGATCATGCTCCAATAACTGATCGCCACAATTCCGCGAAGTTTGAATGAGGTGTGCAGCGTAATCAATACAGGACCGGCCACACCACAAAAAATGTGGAACTGCAACCACCGATTCAGTTTTCCTTTTCCTCTGAGAAACTTGCTTCTTTTTCGAACCGAGTAGGAGAGCAAACTGATCAGCAACACGGTCCCGGCAATGCCGAGTGAGTGGCCGATGCGTCCTCCGGGTTTGAATTCGGGATGCAAGGGGGAGCGAAAGCGTTCTTTTACCGGTGTTCTGTAGTATACGTACGCTTCAGAGATGGTCCAGACGACAACAGTCGCAATGAAACATCCGAGTGCAACCAGAAAAACGTGAAGAGGAGCGACCTTTAATTTCAAGTGACTAGCAACCAGTGACTAGTAACCAGTGAAGCCATCGGGATCTGGCCACTGATCACTAGCCACTGGTCACTTTCACGTAGGATCTTGTACAAGCTCCCAGTGCATGGGGGAGCGCCACAAACTCGAAAGAATCAATTCGCGCATGAAGATGAACTCCTTCGGCAATTTGTCATAGAGTCTTGAGAACAGTTCTTCATGCGATGCAATTTCTTGTTTCCAGCCTTCCGTATCGACGGACATCAATTCGTAAAATTGTTCCGGCGTAACGCCTTGCAGTCCTTCCCATACAAGATCTTCTTTTCGGGGCATCCAGCCGAGCGGACTTTCAATTGCATAACCGCGGCCGCGTACGCGATCCACGATCCATTTCAAAACACGCATATTTTCGCCGAAGCCGGGCCAGAGAAACTTTCCTTTCGCATCTTTTCGGAACCAGTTGACGCTGAAGATGCGGGGCGGATTCGGAACCAGACGTCCAATCTGCAACCAGTGATTGAAATAGTCCGCCATGTGATAACCGCAGAAAGGGAGCATGGCAAATGGATCCCGGCGCGCTTCTCCCACTTTGCCGGCAGCGGCAGCGGTGGTTTCCGAGCCCATGGTGGCAGCCATATAAACTCCAAAATTCCAGTTGATTGCCTGCACAACAAGCGGGACCAGCGTGCTTCGCCGGCCGCCAAAGATGAAAGCGCTGATCGGTACTCCTTTCGGATTCTCCCAGTCCGGATCAATCGAAGGGCATTGTTTCGCCGGAGCTGTGAATCGCGCATTTGGATGCGCTGCCTTCCGGCCCGAATCAGGCGTCCAGGGTTGCCCCTGCCAGTCGGTTAATTTCGCGGGTGGCTCTTTTGTCATCCCTTCCCACCAAACATCTCCGTCAGGAGTGAGAGCCACGTTCGTAAAAATACAGTTTCGGGTGAGTGTCGCCATCGCATTGGGATTCGATTCCTGCGAAGATCCAGGAGCAACCCCGAAATAACCGGATTCAGGATTGATCGCATAAAGCTTGCCATCCTCTCCGATTTTGATCCATGCGATGTCATCTCCAACCGTGGTTACCTTCCAACCATCAAAACCTTTTGGTGGAATCAACATTGCAAAATTCGTTTTGCCACAAGCGCTTGGAAAAGCTGCGGCGACATAGGTCTTTTCCCCATCGGGGGATTCGACGCCAAGAATCAACATGTGTTCCGCGAGCCAACCTTCGTCCCGCGCCATACACGATGCAATTCGTAGCGCAAAACACTTTTTTCCCAGCAATGCATTTCCGCCATATCCGGAACCAAAAGACCAGATGGCCCGTTCTTCGGGAAAATGCACAATGTATTTTTGATCTTTGTTGCAGGGCCACGGCACGTCTTTCTGTCCGCCTTCCAGCGGCATTCCTACTGAATGCATGCAGGGCACAAAGAAATCATCTCCCAGCACGTTCAAAACTTCCTTTCCCATCCTGGTCATGATGCGCATATTGACAGCAACGTAGGGAGAATCGGACAACTCCACTCCGATCTGAGATATCCGTGATCCAAGGGGCCCCATGCTGAAAGGAACTACGTACATGGTTCGGCCGCGCATGCAGCCATCGAAGAGTTTCGTCAAAACACCCTTCATTTCCTTTGGATCTACCCAGTTGTTTGTGGGGCCCGCATCCTGTCTTCGATTGCTACAGATGAATGTGCGGTCCTCGACGCGGGCCACATCACTGGGATCCGACCATGCGAGATAACTGTTGGGGCGTTTCTGTTCGTTAAGCTTTTGGAGTGTCCCGGATTCGACCATCTGACGGCACAAATCATCGTATTCTTCTTGAGAACCGTCGCACCAATGGATTTTCTCCGGTCTACAAAGACGGGCCATTTCGGTTACCCAATCTTTTAATTTCTTGTTTTTTACGTAGGATGAAAATTCCATAATTTCTCCGATGATCGTGAAGATTTGAAGAATTTATTCTCGCAGTTACGTCGAGAAAAATCAATGTTATGCTATGAACCGCAGGCTTAATGACCGCCGGCTTATGGAGCGCCGGCATCTGGCCGGCATTATGGACCGCAGGCGTCTGGCCTGTTCTAAATAGGAGCGTTCAATGAAAATCGCAGCAATCTTAATATTTCTTGCCGGATTCGCGTTTGCAGACCCGGTGGATGATTTCGTGAAGAAGCAGTTGGAAGAGCGAAAAATTCCTGGCTTGTCGATCGCCGTCATGAAAAACGGCGAAATCATCAAAGCGGAAGGATACGGTTTTTCCAATCTGGAACATCAAGTTCCCGCAAAAGCGGAGACAGTATATCAATCCGGATCCGTAGGCAAACAATTCACCGCCACTGGAGTCATGATGCTTGTAGAAGAAGGGAAACTGAATCTGGACGATCCCATCACAAAGCATTTTCCCGAGGGTCCCGAATCCTGGAAGAAAGTAACGGTGCGACACTTACTTTCGCACACCGGTGGAATTTCGAACAAGCTTTACGATCAAATCAACATGCGGGAAGACCACACAGAAGAGCAAATGCTGAAAAAAATCGCAGCCTTACCACTCGATTTTCAGCCCGGAGAAAAATGGAATTACAGCAATCCGGGCTACGTGTTGCTGGGAATCCTCATCCATAAAGTGAGTGGAAAATTCTATGGCGATTTTCTGCAGGAAAGAATATTCGGACCACTGGGGATGAGCACCACACGGATCATCAATGAATCCGATATCATTCCGAACCGCGCGGCCGGCTACGTAATGGACAAGGAACAAATCAAAAATCAATCGTGGGTGGCTCCCATGATCAATACGACTGCAGACGGAAGTTTATACTTCACGGTGATGGATCTCGCGAAATGGGACGCTGCTCTGAACACTGAGAAGCTTTTGAAACGAACAAGCATGGACCAAATGTGGACACCCATCAAATTGAACAATGGAAAAACTGAAAAGTATGGTTTCGGATGGGGTTTTGATGAGATCCGCGGTCACAAAATCATTGGGCATGGAGGTTCCTGGCAAGGATTCACCACGTACATTGCTCGCTACGTGGATGACAAGCTTACCGTAGTTGTGTTGACCAATTTTGCATCCTCGAATCCGGGTTCGATCGCGAAAGGCATTGCCGGCATTTACAATGCGGACCTGAAGCCAATCGAACCGGTTGAAGTCAAAATTGATCCAAAAATTCTGGATGCTTACGTAGGAGAATACGAATTGGAGCCAAAATATGTCATCAAAATCACCAAAGAAAAGGACCGGTTGATGGGCGTGGCGCCGGAGCAGCCCAGGTTTGAGCTTTTTCCGGAATCGGAAACCAAATTCTTTATGAAAGTGGATGAAGGAAGTATCACATTTGTGAAAGATGCTTCCGGAAAAGTAACGCACATGCTCCTGGAACCAAGCGGCGACAAAGCTAAGAAAATAAAGTGATTTAACCACGGAGTCACGGAGAACACGGAGTTAGAAGCAGGCTTTATGTTCTCCTCCGTGAACTCCGTGACTCCGTGGTGATAAAATAGTGAACCTATGAAAATCGAAACTTTCTTAATGGAAAGGATGCAATCCACATGGGAAAACCGTGTGGAATACAATCTGTCCTAAAGCGGCGTGCATCCGATGTTTCTTGGTGAACTCCTTAGGGAATCGCCTGAGGCCTCGTAACTACTGTTAAATCAGGAGCTGTGATACGCGCAATCGATC
>JBKKAT010000805.1:0-3509 GCA_046714535.1 Acidobacteriota bacterium
GTTCTTCAGCGCTTCAAGATCATTCTCCGCGGCGAAGTAAAAAAAGAGTGTACAAAACAATTTTTAGTTCTGCCAAACAGTGGGATGAGTTCGATTCTGAAATGAATAACACTGCTTCTATACAAAGAAAAATTGCGATTTTTGGAACCGGGAGTCCGGAGCAAATTTTGAAACCATTCTTAATTGATGAATTGATAACAATGAGTCCAACCGATGCTTCTTTGCGGAATCGTAATGACGCGTCGATTGAGTTGAAAAATCCTGGATCATTCGAGAATGTGAATTTGACATCGGGATTTATTCCAGCCTTCATCACTGGTAGAGCCCTTTTTCGCTCCACACCGAAGGTGCCGATTCTGCTGGGTGTTTGGATTAATGGAAAGTTTTGCGGTATCACCAGCACATTCCCGCCCGACTTAAACGAAAAGGGCTGGCTGAAAACTCTTTGGGTAAGATCCTCAACGGGAAAGATGCAGGATTTCAAAATCGAGGACGTTCAGGGTTTCGGAATGATGGTTCCCGAATCTTATTTTCGTCAGGGAAAAAACGATATTCAGGTGGTCAATCTTGAAGAGTGGGCAAAAACAAATGCCTTCCAACCCCCCTCTTTTCCTTTCCAGTAGGACGTCTACTGGAGTTGCTACAGGAGATCAGCCCTAAACTTCTTCTGTTCGGTGAAGATTCAAAGGGGGCTTTATCGGCCCCCTTGAATCTTTTTCTGAATCTATTTCTGAATCTTGATGTTTCCCCCTCCAGGAGTTCCGCTGGCTTCATAGCCGTTATTGACGCGGATTCGGAAGAAATCATTTGTTGAACCGTTATCGGTAATATCCACGGTGAACGTAAAGCCGGATTGCTTATTCACAGTGCATGGACCACTGAAGGTTGCGCTATTCCCGGTTATGCTAAGCGAGGTAACGCCGAGACTTTCGACTTTAATCTTGCCCGAATCATCCTGGTAAGTGAGATGCCCGGAAATCTTACCCCTCGCGTTTTTCGCATTGAATCCAAAATTGGCTTGGTCGCCGCCAACCGGAATCCAACCTCCACCACTCACTTTCTTTTCTCCGACTTGAGGTGGCGTGATGACCTGTAGCAACAACTCGGTGCTTGCTGTTTCGCCATCATTATCAGTAACAGTCAACGTAACTCGATACGTACCTTCTGCGGCATAAGAATGAGTAGTCGAAGCATTCGATGTTGTTTGAGTGTTGCCATCGCCAAAGGACCAGAAGTAACTGACAATCGCGGGGCTTCCGCCAATCGTGTCGTTGTCATGCGATGCAGAAGCGTTAAATGTGACGCTCTGATTTACGTTAGCTGGATTCGGACTCGCACTGAAATCCGCTGTTGGCGGAAATGTCTGCGGTCCCAGTTCCACAACAATCTGCTGAGTATTCGAATACGGACCAACCGTAGGACTTGTTGGACAGCCATCGAACAGGCCGGCTATCCGGTAAACGTAAGTTCCATTTCCCCGGCCCGCAACATCGAAACTGAATGTGGCACCGTCCACGGTTCCAATCGAAGTGAAATTGGCCGATTGAATCTTCACATTGTCAATGAACCAGCCCTGATAGAGCGGGAACGAAAAGATGATATCGGAAGTGAACCGGAAGCGAATTTTAATCGATCCGGAAACAGCACCGAGGTTAATCGAACGTTGACCGGAGAACAGACCGGTATACTGAGCAACCGTCTGGAACGCTCCGCCATTCGCACTCACTTCGACATAGCCGAAGTCGAAATCATCTTCTATGTCTTCAAACGAATCGAAGGTGAGGATGGCAGAATCGCCTGCCGGAATTGTCACAGCATTCAGCAAGGTCAATGATGCATCCAGGTTATCCACATAGGCTACTGAGTAACTCAGAGTACTGGTATTTGGGTGAGGAGCTGAGATCCATTCAGGGTTACCGGACCATTTAGAATTAGAAGCTGCAACGAGAGGCTCTTCTGCATCATCCTGAAATACAGTTGCAAAAGAAGTAGCTTCCTCAATCTGAAAACCACAAGCATCCTTAGCTGATCCTGGATAACTCCAGGAGAGTTTGTATTTTCCATCTCCATCCACACCGCTGACCTGATCTGGCGTGCTGTCATCCATGATCGGATCCTGAACGGGCGCCGCAGGCTCTGCGCCGCTGGATTCCCCACAAGCATAGGTGTGTACAGTATCCACATACCACCCTGTCACACCATTACATCCATCAATCCCAAAATCAAATTGGATTTGAATCGTATCGCCGGTTTGAGCTAACGAACTCAGATCAATGATAGTGGTACCCCAGGAACCGGTTGCTTGACCTTCATCGGTACCATGCCAGGCTAATTCGCCCGCCTTTGGATTCGTATTCTGCCCCAGTGGCAAAGGATCATCGAGTCTACTGGGTGGAGCATTGAAGACGTAGGCCGATTCTGGAACCAGCGTGAAGGCTCCACCGTTAACACTGATCAATACATTGCCTCCATCGAAACCTAATTCTGTTTCCACATAGTGATCAAAACGGAGTTCCAGATTCGGATTGGTCGCATTCAAGACAATCGGATCACTGGTTAGAGTGAAGTGACCCGAATAATCACCTCCAGGAGCGCAGGTTCCCGCCTTAGAATCAATCGCAAATGCTGCGTTTCCGGATCGACCGTCCGGCAATGACCCGCTGGAGTCCCAGTTGTAATCCGGCCATTCAGGGTTAACGCCTTCACTGCTAAGATCCCAGCTGCCTAAACCAGCTTCCCAATCTTCTGTGTAAATCGTTTGAGCATCACTGCAAAGAGAAGGTGTATTCGGATCTAGGATCGGCTGGTAGTTGCACTGAGTGGGAGGCGTGCTCATCTCAACTGCAAGCATCGCCTTGGTGACCTGATCACAATCGTTCTGAGTGATGGACTGTGCAGAAGGCAAGCCTGTTTGAAAATCATTCAACGTAGCACCCATCAGATCTTGACAAGATTGTTCCAACGCAACCGCATGTTCCGCGAAATTTGTGGTTGAAACTTGATACTGCGTCATGGCCCGAAAGTAAATATGAACTGCCTTGGTGAAACCGATTCCCTGAACAGTCTGGCCGTTAAATGTTTTGCCGTCTACAAGAATGGCGTAAGCATGATTCGGCACTCCGGAGTTCGTGTGAACGCCGCCTCCGTCATCCGAACCACAATAGTATTGTGTAGCGGTAACCTTGTCCGGATCGGCAAAACGCGGTGGATTCCACATATCTCTCAGAATTCCAATTGCCGGTTGGTTCAGCACTGGTACATCTTCTCCCATCAACCAACGCTGACCATTTGGCGCCGGCTGGGTGTTATTTGAACCGCCTGCACCATCGCGTCCGTTGTGAAGATCCACTGTTTCACCCCAAATGTCCGAATACGCCTCGTTCAAAGCACCGGACTGGTACGAATAAATTAGACCATGCGTGAACTGTGTATACGCGTGGCCCCATTCATGAGATACGACATCATCAACATCAAACGTCGGACAGTAGTTGGTGGAGGAGGCGTCCCTG
>JBKKAT010000806.1:0-7752 GCA_046714535.1 Acidobacteriota bacterium
ACACATCCCTACGGACTGCCGGAAACCGGACTTGAAGAAACCATGACCGGGATGGAACGGGAACAGCTGCTGATCTGGAAGAAACGTTTGTGGAACAACAAAAGGTCGATTGTAACCATCGTGGGAAATTTTGATCCCGATCGAATGTTTGACCATCTCGAAAGGACCATGAGCGGATTGAGCGAAACGGGAGAAGATCTGAAACCACCCGATCCGGTGAAAACTCCGGTGCGGCAAATGGAAGTGGAAAAAAGAGCCAAAAAACAGTCGGCATTTGTGCTTGGATTCCCCGGTCCACCTGCGACAAGCGCTGATAGTCCCAAGTATGATGCGTTGCAACAAATCTTATCAGGAATGGGAGGCAGGCTTTTCCTGAATCTAAGAAGCAAGAAGGCACTCGCGTATACGGTACATGCTTCCACCTTTTCTGCTTTGCATGGTGGTGCGTTCGTGACTTATATTGCGGGCGAAGCAGCGAAAGAGGCGCAATCGCTCGAAGCCATGTGGGATGAGCTGGAAGAATTGAAGAAAAATGCAGTGACGGCCGGAGAACTGGAGAATGCTCGTCATTCCCTGATCGGTAGCTACACTTTGAATACGCAAGCAGCGAGCTCGCGACTTATGGATTACACAGGCAGCTTCCTCCTGGGACACAAATTGCCATACGCTCCTGTGTACCGGGAACTCGTTGAAAAAGTTACTACAAGTGACCTCCAGGAAATTGCTCAAAGCACGTTTGAACGAGAGAAGAGCGCAATAGCTATCGTACGCGGGACCACCGAAACAACGGAAGCAGAAAAAATCATAGCCGCATCTTAACCATGGATTCTAAAACATTTCTCAAACTACTGGATGATTACAAGAATGCGCGCGTGAGCCAGCAGGAAGCGCTGGATATTCTCAAACATTTGCCTTTTGAGGATCTTGGCTACGCTCGTGTGGATCATCACCGCGAAATGCGTAAAGGATTCCCGGAAGTCATTTTCGGCAGCGGCAAAACACCCGAACAAATTCATGGAATCGTAGAAAGCCTTTACCGGAATAACACGAATGTCCTGATTACGCGCAGCGAAAAGTCCGTGTTCGAGTCGTTGCAGAAAAATTTTCCTGAAGTGGAATTTCATCCCAACAGCAAGACAATTTCGATCCGCAGAAAAAAGGAATACACGGGGAAGGGTGAAATACTGGTGATTTCTGCGGGAACAGCCGACATCCCGGTCGCAGAAGAAGCGCATGTGACGGCTGATCTTTTCGGGAACCACACCGATTGTCTGTATGATGCAGGTGTTGCCGGATTGCACAGACTGCTTGCAGAAAAAGAGCGACTGGTTCGCGCGAGAGTCATTATTGTGGTGGCCGGAATGGAAGGAGCGCTTCCGAGCGTTGTAGCCGGACTTGTGTCTGTTCCGGTGATTGCAGTGCCAACAAGTATTGGTTATGGCGCGCATTTTGGAGGCATCGCTCCCCTTCTCTCGATGCTCAACAGTTGCGCAGCACTCGCCGTTGTAAACATCGATAATGGATTTGGCGCCGCGCAAATCGCGTCCATCATCAATCATCTTTAGATTTAACAAAAGATAACAAAGGGAACAAAGAAAAAAAGAATCTTTTTCCTCTTCGTTCTCTTTGTTTGCTTCTGTTAAAAAATCATGAAAATATCACAACAGAGTGTCTCCGTTTTGGAGTGGCCACAGTTTTTGGAATTGTTCTCGGGTTATACCACTTCACAAGCGGCACGCGAACGGGCCCATGCGATCACACCGGTAGACAACCTGCCTGAAGAATTGGAACTGACGCGCGACGCCTTACTTTGCGCGCAGAAAGATGCCCTGCCTTCGCTCTCCGGACTCGAAAATGTTGAAGCGATTATCCGGAAATCCGCAATTGAAAATCACATTGCAGAAGGGATTGATCTGTACCGCATCGGAAGACTTGCCTCCGTCAACAATGAAATCCGAAATACAGCTTCGGGATGGAGCAAAGAATTTCCCCGGTTGTATAACGTTTGCTCCCGGTTGCCCGATTTGCGGGCTCTTGAAGCGGAAATGATTTCCAAAATTGAGCCCACGGGCGAAGTAAAAGAGGATGCCACACCGGAGCTTGCTCGCGTCATCAAACAGACGTTGCAGCTCCAATCACGCGTAGAACGCGCGCTGGAACGTTTCTTCCGCGATAGCAGGTACAAAGGCGCCTTGCAGGAAGATTACGTGACTTACCGTCATGGGCGGGCGGTTTTGCTGGTACGTTCGGAAGAAAAAAATTCGATTCGCGGAGTCGTTCATGGCGAATCGGGAAGCGGCGCCTCTTTATTCGTGGAACCGCTCTCCGTTCTAGAACTCAATAATGATCTTGCCCAATTGGTGGACCGTCAAAGCGAAGAAATTCGGAAAATACTCAAGGACCTGACGCTTCTCGCGGCACGAAATGTGGATCCGCTTCTCTTTGCCCTTCAACAACTCATTCAATTGGATCTCATTTTTGCTCGCGGGCGCTTTGGAAAAGCGTTCGGTTGCATCGTACCGGAGTTCTCGCAGGAATTTAGCTTCGTCCTGAAAGAAGCGAGACATCCTCTGCTGATGACCACCCTGCAAAAACAGAATAGACCGGTGATTCCGCTGAGTATGGAGCTTCCGCCCGGTAAGAAAGCGCTCGTGGTAACGGGACCCAATACGGGCGGCAAAACGGTTTTCCTGAAGACCGCGGGGTTGATCTCGCTGATGGCACACTGCGGTGTACCGATTCCAGCCGCCGAGGGCTCCCGTTTGCCTGTGCTGACCACGATCCAGGCCGATATTGGCGATCAGCAAAGCATTTCAGAGAGCCTCAGCACCTTTTCGAGCCACATCCGCTCCTTAGTAGGAATACTTTCGAATGTACAGAGTAGAAGCTTGATCCTTCTTGACGAACTGGGGACCGGGACAGACCCGGAAGAGGGAGCTCATCTCGGCGTGGCGGTTCTGGAAGAGCTGATGAAACACGATGTGAAAGTGCTCGTAACTTCCCATCACAGCGCCATGAAAATGTTCGCATTCAACCATCCAGCCTGTGTGACTGCAGCTATGGAATTTGATGCAGAAAATCTGCAACCCACTTATCGCGTCTTGCTGGACCAAATCGGTGCAAGCCACGCGCTAGAAATTGCGGGTCGCCTGGGTATTCCGGAACCGGTTCTGGAACGGGCGCGCGGCATGACCGACGAAGATCTACGGCGGGTCCAGGATTTTCAAAAGAGTCTTCATGAAAAAATCAGGATTCTGGAAAAGAATCAGGATCTGCTGTCAAAAGAAAAAGCGGAATGGACCGAAACGGCAGAGAGCCAACGGCAACAACTCGACGAACTTCAATTGAAATTGGAGGAACAACGAAAGAAGCTAAGAATACAGAATGTGGATCTGATCCGCACACTTAACGCGCGAGTCGAAAATCTTGTGAGCCGGATCAAAGATGCCCAGGTGCGCCAGCAGATCCGCAAACAATTTGAAGCGGAAATCGCCCCCGTGATGCAGCAACTCCAGGAAACAACCACCGCTTCTGTCCCGCAAATAGCCGCCTCCGATCTTGTACCCGGTGATCGCGTCTGGGTGGAGTTGTACAAAGATTTCGGCGAATTCGTTTCCGCCAAGAAGGAGCAAGCCGAAGTTCTGATCAGGAACAAGCGTTTTGTTGTCCCTTTAAATCAGCTGGAAAAGAGGGAACCGATTGCAAAGACGTTGCCCAAAGGAATCCAACTGCACACGGAAAAGAAGGATGTCGCCCGCGAGCTCAACGTGATCGGACAAACCGTTGAGGACGCAGTTGGCAATGTGGACAAATATCTGGATGATGCCATCCTGAGCCAGCTTCCGGAGGTTCGGATCATTCATGGCTATGGAACGGGAAAGTTGAGAAAAGCAATTGCAGAAATGCTCAAAGATCATCCGCACGTCGCAAGATTTCACTCCGAATCGCAAGAGAAAGGCGGCGACGCCGTAACGGTTGCAGTGTTGAAGAGTTTGTAAAACATTATCTATGGGGGCCGGGCCTCCCTGCCCGCCGTAATTAGATAAATAGTTGAGGCGGGCACGGAGGCCCGCCCCCCAAAATGTGGGGAATGCGTTTATAATCTCTTCACATGGCAAGTTCAGAAAATTTCCTGTCACAATTGAAAGCGGTTGTGGATCCGCTGACAATCTTCAGTCATTATCTTTCCCTTAAGAAATCCGGAAACAGGTTCAAAGCCCTTTGCCCTTTTCATTCGGAAAAGACTCCTTCCTTTTATGCCGCCTCGAACGGAATGTTTCATTGTTTCGGATGCGGAAGCGGCGGCGATGTGATCACTTTTGTGATGTTGATGGAGAAACTGGATTTTAGAGAATGCATTCAGCTCCTGAGCACCCGTTACGGGATTCCGCTGAAATTCACCACCACCGGTGAACGAAAGGAGAAAGATGATCTGCTGGACTTGATGCGGCAGGCAACCGACTTCTATCACAATCTGTTAACGAATCACGAATCGGGAAAAGAAGCGCTCGATTATCTGGACCAGCGCGGGATTACGCGCGAGACGGTGAAACTTTTTCAGCTCGGATGGGCCCCGGCATCCTGGAATTCCCTGCTGGAGCATTTTCAGAAACGGGATATCAGCCCTGGCATTCTGGAAAAATGTGGATTGGTGATCGCGCGACAAAGCGAAGGATATTACGACCGCTATCGCAGCCGGATCATGATTCCGATTCATGACATTCATGGCAACATCATCGCGCTGGGAGGCAGGATTTTTCAGGGCACCAACGAAGAAGCAAAATATTTAAACAGTCCGGAGTCCCCGGTCTACTCAAAATCAAATCAGCTGTTCGGACTCTATTTCAGCAAGGAGCACATTCAGGAAAAAGGTTTTGCCATTCTGGTGGAAGGTTATTTCGATATGATTCTGCCCTTTCAAGGGGGGCATCAAAACGTCGCTGCCTCCTGCGGGACAAGCTTGACCGAAAATCAGGCAAGACTTCTGCGCCGCTATACCGACCGCATCATACTTTTCTATGATCCCGATACCGCCGGCAAAGCTGCGGTCATGCGCGCCGTGCCGATCCTGCTTCGCGAGAATTTCTCCGTGAGCGTGGCCAATCTCCCGGAAGGCCTGGATCCCGATTCCTACATCCGGCAACGTGGACCTGAAGAATTTCAAAATGAGATCGAACACTCGGTCCGCTACGATCAAATGCTCATTCGAAATCTTGAACAAAAACATGATCTGAAAAGTTCCTCCGGAAAACTGGCAGCCACAGAAGAGTTGATCGGATTCGTGGATGCGATTGCAAATCCTTTTGAACGGGTCGAAATCGCAAAGAATTTCGCGGTCACCATTGGAGTATCTCCGGATTTAATTCAAGAGCAGTTCCGCAAGGTTCGCAAAAGAGTACAACTGAAATCACCGGCATCTACAAAGAACATTGCAGATATAGAACGAAGGCTCCTCCGGATTTTCCTGCTGGAACCGGAAATTGCAAAAGAAGTTCTTCCGGACTTCGAAGAGCAGGATCTGGATGAACTGCCACAGGCCAAGCTGTTCCGCGAACTCAGGGATCTTGTTTTGAACAGCACGGCCATTACAACGGACGAAATCATTCACAATTTTCCCGCAGACATCCAAAAATCATTTACGGCTCTAATTATGGAGGGAGACGACCCGGTTCCGTCCAAAGAGAATGCGCTGGACTGGCTCCATTCCTTTATTCGACCTTATAGAATAGAGCGCCAGGGCAAAAGCCTTGTCCTCGACGAGAACGAAGCCTTGAAACAGCGTTTGGACCTGGCCCGTGAATCCAAACGGCACAAAGGAATGAGGAATATTTAAAAGTGGCTAGTGACGAGTGGCCAGTGGCTGGTTTCGGACTGGTTTTCACTGGACACTGAACACTAGTCACTGGTCACTCCAGAAATGCTCTTGCATTTCTGGGAGCAACTCCTATATTATTATCATGCCGTTCTGGTGTGGGTCCCGGACTCTATGGACTAAATCCCACAAAAACAACAACTTGCAAGAAATTAAATTTCTTGAATCGGGGTCAAATATCCGAGTTCGCCTTCAAAGGACGGGCAACGTATGTCAATTCCTTTCTTTTAGGAGGTAATCCGTTTGTCCATCGACGATAAATACGACGAAATTAAACAGCTTGTCTACGACGGCAAGCAAAAAGGGTATTTGCTTTACGACGAAGTCAACGACGTATTGCCCTCTGAGATTATCAACTCTTCCGATGATATCGACGAACTTTTTACGATGTTCGATTCCGTTGGAATCGAAGTTGTAGATTCTGAAGACGCCAAGTATCCGTCGGCAGCAGAGCCTGGTTTCTCAAAGGATTTTGAAGAGCAGGAGGCGAGCGAACAGGAACCTGAGAATTACGCAAAAACGTATGATCCGGTTCGCATGTATTTGCGTGAAATGGGAATTGTTCCCCTGTTAACGCGTGAAGGCGAAATTCAAATTGCGAAACGGATCGAGCTTCATAAAGAGAATTTGATTCGCGCAATCTCGCTGGCACCGATTGCGATTAAGGAAGTTCTCGCGCTCGGGCAGCGCATCAAAAAGAACAAGAACCTGATCCCCAATTTTTTTCATGTGCAGGAAGATGAATTCAATGAAAAGAATATCGATACAAAGTATCGTCAGATCCAGCACATCATGGAAAGAATTGCCCATCTCGATGATGATTACATCACGCTGAAGGAGAAGCTGAAGAAGATTGTCAGCAAAACGGCCATCAGCCGTTATAAAGACAAGGTCGATCAGAATCGCGGAAAAGTTTCCAAGTACATTCAGCATCTTCAGTTAAATGATCAACAGCGGGGAAGAATCATCCGCAAGATCAAAGAAATGCTCACCAAGCTGGATGAATGGGAAATTGAAATCAAGCATCTTCGCGTCAGTCTGGAGCAAGGGAGAAAGAGCGAAGACCGGAAAAAAGAAATCCGGCACCAGGTACGCGAGCTTCATGATCGCATTCGAAAGATGGAATTTGAATATCACTCGGACATCCGGGAGATGAAAGACAATTTCCAGGTAATCGAAAACGAAGAATCTCAGGTGGATCAGGCTAAAAAAGAACTGATCGAAGCAAATTTACGTCTGGTTGTTTCGATCGCGAAGAAATATACGAACCGGGGATTGCAGTTTCTGGATCTGATCCAGGAAGGAAACAACGGTTTGATGAAAGCCGTTGAGAAATTCGAATACAAACGCGGATACAAGTTCTCCACGTATGCAACCTGGTGGATCCGGCAGTCCATTACGAGAGCAATTGCGGACCAGGCTCGCACGATCCGCATTCCTGTGCACATGATCGAGACAATTAATAAGCTCGTGAGGACATCGCGGGCACTCGTTCAAGCAAAAGGAAGAGAGCCTACCTCGGAAGAAATTGCGGAACGGATGGGAATGCCCGTATCTAAAGTCCGGAAGATTTTGAAAATTGCGCAAGAACCCATTTCTCTGGAAACTCCGATCGGGGAAGAAGAAGATAGTCATCTTGGTGATTTTATCGAAGACCAGAAGGCGATTTCTCCTTCGGACGCAGTGATCAATGTCAGTCTTAAAAAAGAGATTGAAGACATTCTGAAGACATTGACACCGCGGGAAGAAATGGTGATTAAGCTTCGCTTTGGAATTGGTGATGGAAGTGAACGCACGCTGGAAGAAGTTGGACAGATTTTTTCGGTCACGCGGGAACGTATTCGCCAGATAGAAGCGAAGGCTTTGCGGAAATTGCGGCA
>JBKKAT010000807.1:0-3439 GCA_046714535.1 Acidobacteriota bacterium
CTGGTATTCCTGGCGGCCGCAACAAAAGGTTGGAACGGCGCTGAAATTGAGCAGGTCGTTGTCGCCGCGCGAATTGAAGCGTATCACGAAGAGCGCACCTTCACGATTGATGACATCACCCGAAATACTTCACGCACCGTGCCCCTTTCAAAAACCATGGAAGATCAGATGAAGAAAATCCGTAGCTGGGCTTTCGGCCGCGCAACACCCGCTTCCAAATACGCCGTCGTTCACAGAATGTAGAACTTAACACAGAGACACGGAGACACAGAGAAAAACATAAAAAAGTACTCTCTTTTTCTCTCTGTGCCTCTGTGTCTCTGTGTTTAAAAGAGCTCGATCAGGTAGGCGAGCATAAAACCGGCCTGACCCACAAACATCATCCGATACATATGAGCCCAGGAAACATGATTTGCATCTGTGGCAAGCTCTTCCGGTTTACGGACCATCGTGTAGACGGTGTAGACGCCGTAAATCGAAAGCAGAATTCCCAGCACATAGAGGAAGATTGCATTTCCCGTGAGGATTCCTTTTGCAACGCCGATCGGAATCAGCACCCATGGAAGCACGAAAAACGGACTAATCATCCATGCTGCTTTCTTTGGTCCATAAACGATCGGAAGGGTACGGCAATCATCCGCAGCATCTCCCTTCATGTCTGCAAAATCCTTTGTTGTGGTAGCTCCAAGCAGGAAAAGTCCAAAAATCGTTCCGATGTACCATGGCTCCGCACCCGAAATCACTTTTACCGTAGACCATCCAGCAACCTTTAAAAGAACACCGCGAGGTATGGCAACCGTAATGTTTGCAAGCATGCCGCGACGTTTTGTTCGAAAGGGAGGAGCGGAGTACATATACGTCATCACTGAAGCAATCAAAACGATCCAAAAAAAGGAGTGATCCTCCGGATGTCCGTAAGGATGTACAAACCAGGCCAGCGTCCAGGCCAGGAGCAGGTAAACCGTTGTTACGATCCACGCTTCGCGAATCGACATTTTTCCAGACGGTAGCGGCCGGGTTGGCTTGTTGATTCGATCAATCGGCAGATCATAAATTTGATTGATCGTATTGGAGAAGGAATTTAAAAATGCGGCCATTAAACTGCCCATCACGATGGAGAGCACTACTTCGAAATGGTAAGGTGTGACTGGTTTCGCCCCCCATGCTGTAATGCCGCCGGAAATTACTCCGAAGGCAGGCGCAATCAAAGTGAAGGGACGCGCAAAATCGATGTATAGCTTTAATTTTTGCAACGCGCTTGACGGTGGAACGGGAGCAGTGATCGAATTTTCCATGATAAAGTAAATTGTTGATTCTACAGGAGCAATCAATTTTGTCAAATTCGTTTACGCATACGGACAAAAAAGGCAAGACCAGGATGGTCGATGTGTCTGAAAAAGCGGTCACATCCCGTCGCGCTGTGGCGGAAGGAAAAGTGCTTTTGACGCCTGCGATCGCGAATGCGATCAAAAATAATGAGGTGGCGAAAGGCAATGTTCTGGAGGTTGCTAGAATCGCCGGAATACAGGCAGCAAAAAAAACATCCGAACTCATACCGTTATGCCATCCCATTTCCATCTCCGCGATTGAATTGAACATCGCACTCGCGGGTCGTGAAGTGAGAATACGAGCGGAAGTCAAAGTGGATGCGAAAACGGGAGCGGAAATGGAGGCGCTGACAGCAGTTTCGGTTGCCGCGCTCGTTGTGTATGACATGTGTAAAGGAATCGACAAAGGCATGAAAATCGAATCCGTTCAACTTCTGGAAAAGGAAGGGGGCAAAAGCGGGCATTATCGAAAGAAGGCCACATGAAACATACTGCCGCCATCATTACAGTCAGCGATAGCTGCTACCGGAAAGAGAGTGAGGACCGGTCCGGTCCGGCCCTGGTGGATGCCCTCCAATCCTGCGGAATTGAAGTAGAATTCACCGAGATTGTCCCCGATGATCATAGTATGATAGTGAGCGTACTACAAAAGTATGTACAGACGACCGGGGTTCATTTGATAGTGACGACCGGTGGGACCGGTTTTTCTCCGCGGGATGTGACTCCGGAAGCGACCCGCCAAGTGATCGAGCGGCCAGCGCACGGCATCGCGGAAATTTTGCGGCAAGCCGGCGCCGCGCAAACGCCACTCAGCTGGCTCTCCCGGGGCGAAGCCGGAATCGCGGGCAACAAACTCCTCATCAATTTGCCAGGCAGTACCAAAGCAATGGCGCATTCGGTGGAAGTCCTTCGGCCGCTCTTGTTTCATGCGCTGGATCTGCTCAATGGGGCAAAGCCCCATTGAGAGTGACCAGTGACCAGTGACCAGTGACTAGTGGCGGGCAGCCTTCAGGATTTCGGTGAAAACAGCGACCGATCCGTTGATCACAAATTGCACACCGATCACGAGCGTGATCAGGCCCATGACTTTTGCGGTGATCTTTTGTCCGGTCATACCGAGTCGTGCCACGATCCAGGGAGAAGCTAATAGAATCACGAGTGTCAGGATGATGTTCACCAGAATCGCGGTTGCGAGCGCGAACAAACGAAAACCGTCCTGAGCCTGTCCAACAAGAACCATCACGGTGGAAATGGCCCCCGGACCTGCGATCATCGGAATTCCGAGGGGAACGATCGAAGGATCGCTGCCATCACTATCTTCCGGTACTTCCGCTTTTCCATCCACAAGCGTTTGGACAGACATCAAAGTGAACAGCACACCACCTGCAATTTGAAAAGCCGGAACCGTAATTCCGAAGAATGCGAAGATCGCGCCACCCATGACTGCAAAAAGGGCCAGAGTGATGCCTGCGGAGATGGATGTGCGCCAGGCCGTTTTCTTCCGGTCGATTCCTCCCGTCATCGAAACGAAAATCGGAGCTGTTGAGATAGGATTGATGATGGAAAAGAGGGAAGAGAACGCTACAAATGCAAAATCAATATCCAATGCCGTTAACACTTTCATTTCTCTAATCCTCCTTCCACCGGTATGGCAGTCTCCAACTTTGCGGAAGACAGCACAAAAGTGGTTTTCACTTTCTCGATTCCGCCCACTCTCGTGAGCTTTTCCAGCACAAAATCCTCATATTCTCCCGGACTTGCGGCTACCACTTTCAACAAAAAGTCTTCATCGCCGGCAATGTGATGGCACTCCAGTACCTCCGGAAATTTTTGGATCGCGTGCATGAAATCAAGGGTGGTTTTGCGGTTATGCGCTTCCAAAATCACATGAACGAATGCCACCACAGGTAATCCGACTTTTACCGGATCCACCAGAGCTACATACCGCTTGATGTATCCGGCTTCCTCCAGCTTCTTCACCCGCATGAGAGTCGGCGCGGGCGTCAGCCCAATCCTTTTTGCCAGCTTGAAATTCGTGATCCTGCCGTCTCGCTGGAGAATGCTCAGAATCTTCAAATCTACCGGGTCCAATTTCACGATCCATATAATAG
>JBKKAT010000808.1:0-3535 GCA_046714535.1 Acidobacteriota bacterium
TATGAAAAAGATTGCGGCCGATAACGATGCTCAATGGATCAGCAATCGCCCGGCTTCTTGAACAGAAGCCAACAAAGGAAACAAAGTTTAAATTCTTCGTTTTCTTCGTTGGCTTTTGTTAAAAGAAACTCCTAGGCTCCCTTTAGTTTCTTGCGCGGTTCCAGTAGAGGCAGGCTGCGGTACTGATTCCAGATGGAACGCAGAGAAGCCGTCAAGGGAATCGCGAGAAAAATGCCAATGGCTCCCCACAAAAATCCCCAGTACATCATGGCGATCAGAACAACCAGCGGAGAAAGGGCCGTTCTTCGACCGGTGGTGCGAGGTATCAGCCAGTTTGCGTAGATGAGATGAAACCCAAGGCAGATTCCAACCAATAACAAAGTCTTCTGGATGGAAGTGAATTGCAAAATGGCAATGATCAACGGAGGAATCACGGAAAAAATTGCACCCAAAAAAGGAAGAATATTCATCAACGCAAACACAAATGCCCAGATCAGCGCTTCTTCCACTTGAAAAGTTAAAAAGATGAGCCAGGAGAAGGCGAAAAGCACAATCGTGCTGACGAGATAACCAACCACAAAGCCGCGGATTCTGTTATTCACTTCATGCACAATCCGCGAAGCGGTCGATTCAACCATGCTGTCCGTCAAGCTTAACGACCGGCCTCGTATGAGGTCCGTGACAAAAAGACGAATCGAATCTTTTTCAATCAACAAGAAATAAACAAGAAATGGAAAAAAACTAATTTGAACCAGATAACTGCTGAAACCGACTCGTAGATAATCTCCCCAGCCGGAGTATTGCTGAACCAGCATGGGTTTCGGTTCGTTTCTGCCGGTTCTTGGAAGAATCACCCGGCTAAAATCCTCTGATTTTTTTTCCAGAGCCAGAAGTCTTCTGCTGATATTGCCGGTTACGCGTTGTATCTTGGATCTATATCGCGGGAGGTTATCGGAAAATGCCTGCGCCCGATCAATAAACAGGATCACGACGGCGGCCAGCAGCACAGTCGCAACCATCATGGAAACAAAGATCGCCAGGCTGCGGGGAATGCGAATTCGCTGCAACAAATTTGCTACAGGATCCAGCAAATACGCAACGAGAATGGCCAATACGATGGTAACCATAACCGTTGCGCCGAAATAACAAAGCACGCTGAAAGCGGTAAATGCGATGATATGGATCGACAAATTGCGGCCGCTTTCCATGGGGCTATTCTACTCGGTTTGTCCCTTTTTTTCCTTTATACTATAGCTGCGTGTAAGAAGGGGGATGAGGAGATAATGGAGATGTGGAGATAAAAAATAATTTCCTTATCCCCATTCTCTCCCTATCCCCTTATTTACACATGCGCATGGAGGGAATTTGAAATTCGAATGGAATGAACAGGATTTGACACCGGAGGAGCGAATTGAGATTCAGGAGTTCCTGGACCGGGTCAATGATTTAGGTCTGGAGAATGCCTTTTTCGATGAAGAAGCTCTCGTATTTATCGATGGAACTCATGTGCCGATTCCGGAAAAGGTTAAAGTGATCCGCGACTAGCCTCCCTGCGAAACGCCAATCGCTCCGCCAAATAACGAAGCACCAAAGCGCCATCCAACTGCTTTCCTGCAAGGCCGACGTAACAATCCGGCCGCAGCAAATAAAAAGAAGGAATGGGGATCCGTGCACGCGTAAGTTCCTGACGATTGCCATCATCTGTTGGAATCTCGTGAGTACACAAAAGGTGGTCAAGTTCCGGAGGAAGAATGATCTGCGGCGCTTGACCGACCACGATGAGATTGAAGCGCGTGTCATCGAGTCGCTGGAACAGATCCGAGGGCTGAGAATCTCCCGCGAATTTGATTCTCAGCCAGGGAAAGCGGTCGCCCGCTTGCGGTGCGTCATCAGGCCAGTCTGCAGGTGTTTGCGAAAGAAGGCTGGCACGATAATGAATGCCCGTTTGGGAAATTGTGCGAAACACAAATTTTCGCATTCGTTCGAAACGCATCGCCAGCGCAGCAATTCTGGGAAACAGCGCTGTGCGCAGAGTCCTATCGATGGCTCGATCGGAAACAAAAATAGAGAAGGCTCTGTCAGTTCCGTTTAGCAGTTGCTTTGCGACAGGAAGACGCTCGCCTTCGTAGGAATCGAGCAAACTTTCATTGGCATATCCGCCCGCAACAAGCGCAAGTTTCCACGCAAGATTGTAGGCGTCTTGTAACCCGGTGTTCATTCCCTGTGCGCCGACCGGACTGTGAATGTGGGCTGCGTCTCCCAACACAAAACAACGGCGGTCCCGAAATTTTCCGGCATGGCGATGATGGATCCGGTATGTAGAGAACCAGTGGCATTCCTGGAATTTGAGGGCATCCCCGGCATGAACAGAGATAGATGGTGTTACCTCCGTAAATTGCAAATCGTCGCGCCCGCGTAATTCCTGCGGAACGATTCCAACAACGCGCCAGTGGTCCTGTCCGCGCATCGGAAAGAACAGATGGAATCCAGTACTCCACAGGTAAACATTCAGTTCGGATGGCACCATCGGTCCTGTGGCGGTCGTATCCGCTACGAAGAAAACGTGCTCGTATGGGGCGCCCGGGAACGCAATCTCATTCAGGTTGCGAACCGTGCTCCGTGAGCCATCGCAACCACATACCCAGTGCGCGCGGATTTTGTGAGTCGACCCATCTTTTCCTTTGATGTTCGCGGTTACATGATCGGATTGTTGTTCAATGCCGATCAGTTCTTTATTCCAATGCACCTCCAACCCGCGCTTGCGTAACAGTTCTCCCAGCAACCGTTCGTTGTCATCCTGGCCCAATATCAAAACAAAAGGGTACGGACTCATACCGCGCCCGATATCGGTAAGCGGGATACGCGCACGATGATCTCCTTTGACCCAGAGATTAGCGGCTGCGGTATTCTTGCCGAGTTCCACCGCGCGATCCGCAATGCCAAGATGCGAGTAAATCTCAAGAGTACGCGCTTGCACTCCTAGCGCTCTTGTCTCGATTGCCGGCCCCGCGTTCTGTTCGATGAGGACGAAGTTCACGCCGCGCCTTGCCAATTGATTAGCAAGCATCAGTCCCGTGGGACCTGCTCCAACAATCAGCACTTCCGTTTCCTCAGGTATTTTCATTTCTCCTGAGTGTACATTATGGAGCGCCGGCTTCAGCCGGCATACTGGTCCGCCGGCTTTAGCCGGCTCCCGGACTTGCAGTCCGCACAACACCTAAACTCGATGAGTTCTTACGGAGCAGGCGGCAACGAAACGTCCGAGGTTTTGCCCTCTGTCATCCGTTTGAGTCCGTCTGAAGTTCCCACCCAGATTGTCCCTTTACTGTCTTCCAGCAATGCGAGAACTTGTGCATCCAGGATTTTCTGAAATTCTTTACCGGTGAGCAGGAACAATCCGAGATGAGTTCCCACGTAGAGTTTCTCCGATTTTGTGGTGAGAATGCTCGTAATAGGCGGTCTCATTCGAACGTTCGCTGGCGGCGGTGGCAGCAGGAAAGCTTCCGTTGTCGCGTTTTGCCATCTTGTGATTTCA
>JBKKAT010000809.1:0-3979 GCA_046714535.1 Acidobacteriota bacterium
GCCAAGCACACAACGTTCCGCATCCAAACTGTGTGGAAGTCCCCGTTCCGAAATGAGATCAACAGACATAAACCCAGCAAGTAAAAATATTATAACTTGAAATGAACACAGAGACAGTCACAGAGAAAAAATATTTTAAAACTCTGTGTCCGAGTGTCTCTGTGTTAAAAGAGCTTTATTCTTTCACGACAGAAACTTTTACGGCGGCCGCAACTTTCCGGTGCAGCTTCACAGTGACGTGATGCTCTCCCAGTCTCTTGATCGGCTCATCCAACTCGATTCTTCTTTTATCGATGGTATAACCCTGTTTTTCCAGAGCCTCAGCGATATTCGCGGAAGTCACTGAACCGAAAAGCACCTCCCCTTCTCCGGATTTCATGGGGATAACGATCGAAACCTTTTCCAATTCGGACTTCAATTCACCAGCGCTTTTTTCTTCCTTTGCTTCCTGAACCTCAACTTTCTTGTTTTGGACTTCGGCAAACTTCATGTTTGCGTCCGAAGCCGGAACGGCAAGTTTGCGAGGAATCAGGAAATTTCGGCCGTATCCGTTGGCAACATTCAAAACGGATCCCCGTTTTCCCAGGCGTTCTACGTCTTCCAGCAGTATTACCTTCATTGTTGCTATTCTCCTACGTAAGAAATTAACGCCGCGATTCGTGCTTTCTTCAGTGCAGTTCCCAGTTTCCTCTGATGCCATGCGCAGGTTCCCGTAATCCGTCTCGGCAAAATGCGTCCTCGTTCCGGTACGTAGCTTTGCAGCAACGAAACATCTTTAAAATCGATGTAATCCATTTTTTCACTGCAAAAACGGCAAACACGTTTCCGGCGATAGAAATATCGCCTGCCGCCCATATCCTGTTGCTGTTGTTGTTGCCCTCGATCTCGATCTTGATGTCTACCTGGTGCTGCCATCTTCGGTCTCCTTAATTTCAGTAATCTCCGTTCCCGATTCTTCAACGGCATCCGGAGGTGTTTCAAATAATTCTGTTACTTCTTCCTCTTCCGTCGCAGACTCCACTGCTGCTGCAGACTCCACTGCTGCTGCGGACTCCGCTGCTGCTGCAGGCTCGACTACTGTTGCGGGCTCCACTACTGCTACCGGTTCTGGCGGCGCAGGTGGTGTTGCAGCTATAGCTGCGGCTTCGGCGCGGCGAGCAAGCTCACGGTTCAGATTCTGAATCTGAATCTTTTCCATTTTGAAAATCAGAAAACGCAAAATCGTTTCCGACATCTTGAGTTTTCGATCAATTTCTGCGGTTCGGCCGGGATCGAGTTCAAAATAAAACCATTCGTAGTAACCCTGGCGCTGTTTCTTGATCGTGTAGGCTAGCTTTCGCTTGCCCCAGTGTTCCACCAGATGAATGGTTCCCTTTTCGTGTTTGATCAGGTCTTCAATTTGAGATGTTTGGGTCTTTTCTTCGTCTTCCGTTAGATTGGTCGAAAAGATCACCAGTAGTTCGTAGTAACTCACAAATTCCTCCTTGTGGTTTTTCCCGCAAAGCGGGTTTAAGCCGTTCTTTCAGACAGAACGGCAAGGTAAAAACGTCTTCGCGTAGCGCGTTTATGCGCCTTCGCGTGGCGTCTGCTTTCTATTATAACGATTCATTGCTGTCGTGATTCCATCATTCAATATCAATTCGACAGCATCCGTACAAGAATCGAGCATTTCCGAAACAACAGACAACTCCTTTTTCTTGAAATTGGTCAGAACGAAGTCGGCCCAATCTTCCATTTCTTCCGTCTGGATTCCGAGCCGGATTCGAGGAAATTGCGTGCTTCCGAAATGATCAATGATGGATTGCACCCCATTATGGCCGCCCGAGCTTCCGAACCCACGGATCCGGATCATCCCGAGAGCCAGCGCGAAGTCATCGTAAATAACGAGAACTTCCTGCGGTTGCATATCCCTCTCGCGCGACAAAGCCAGCAAGACATTGCCGCATCGATTCATGTACGTTAATGGTTTGCAAAGCAAACCAAATCTTTCTGTTTCAAAGAGCATTGCGGTCTCAGTGGACCACTTCTTCAAAGCAGGCGAGATTTCCAGCAACTTCTCAATCGCCATAAACCCGATATTGTGCCGGTTTCGTTCGTACTTGCTGCCTGGATTTCCCAGTCCTGCAATTAGCTTGATCAGATTACTTCTCTTCTTCCTCTTCGGTCGGTTCCGCGGCTTTGCCTTTCTTGATTACTTCCGGTTCTGCTTCGGCTTCAGCTTCACCCGGAACTGCGGCTACAACTTCTTCTGCACGCGGATGTTCGATCGCGACTACTACCGTTTCCGGATCATCCAGAATCTTGATTTTGTCGCTCACGACAAGATCACGCACACGAATCAAATCTCCGATTTTCAGGTTCGTAACGTTTACAACAATCGATTCCGGTATGTCTCCCGGCAGACATTCGACGTGAAGCTCGCGGTGCACAATGTCCATCAGTCCACCCTCTGATTTCACACCATAGGACTCTCCCTCCGTTTCCAGAGGCACTTTTACTTCGAGGGTTTCGTCCATTGCGACTTCATAAAAGTCTGCGTGTAACAGACTATGGGAAATCGGTTCCAACTGATATTCCTTAATCAGACAATTCAAGCGCTCACGTCCCGGCACATTCAAACCGAAAATGGTATTCTCTCCCGAATCGGAATGAAGAATCTTAAAAATATCTTTTGGATCTACTTCCAGCGAAACAGATTCATTTTTGTGACCGTAAAGAACCGCCGGTATTTTTCCGGCACGTCGCAGCTTTCGATTCGACCCCTTTCCTGAGGTTTCCCGCACGCTGCTCTCAATTACTATCTGATCCATAACAAACTCTCCTTAGTGTGTAAGAAAGGGGATTGGGAGATAAAAGGAGATCAGGAGATATTTAAAATCCCCTTATCTCTTTTTATCTCCCTATCTCCCTTCTTACACTTTTCAATGTTTAATCTCTCACACGAATAATTCCGAAACGGAAGTCTCTTTATGAATATTGATGATGGCTCTTGCCAGCAATTCCGCAACGGACAATCTCACAAACTTTCCCGAATTCTGCGCTTCCGGCCGCAGCGGAATCGTATTCGTTACAACAACTTTTTCGATTGCGGAGTTTTCAATCCGTTCAATGGCCGGTCCACTGAGAACGCCATGAGAACAGGTGGCCAAAACTCTCTCGGCTCCCTCATCCTTGAGTGATTTTGCCGTGCTCGTGAGGGTACCTGCTGTATCAATCATGTCATCCACGATCACGCAGGTGCGCCCTTTCACATCTCCAATCACATTCATTGTTTCAGCAACATTGGGTCCGACGCGGCGTTTGTCTACAATCGCAAGCTGCGCATCGAGACGCACAGCAAATGCGCGAGCGCGCTCAACACCGCCGGCATCCGGAGAAACGATCGTAAGATTCGGTAACTTTAGATCGTTAATGTATTTCAAAAGGACAGGAGCCGCGTAAAGGTGATCAACTGGAATTGCAAAAAAACCCACAATTTGATTGGCGTGAAGATCCATGGTAAGCACGCGATCCACTCCTGCGCGGGCAATCAAGTCGGCAGTCAGACGGGCCGTAATGGGTACCCGTGGTTTATCTTTCCGGTCCTGCCTCGCGTAACCGTAGTAAGGAATCACCGCGGTGATTCGTCCCGCTGAGGACCGGCGGAAAGCATCAACCATAATCAACAGTTCCATCAAATTTGTATTCACAGGTGAACACGTAGGCTGAATGATAAACACATCCACGCCGCGGACATTTTCCATGATCTGGAAATAGGATTCCCCATCGCTAAAACGAGTCAGATGGGATTTGCCCAGGATGAGCTTCATGTGCTCGCAAACTTCCTCTGCCAGTTCCGGATTAGCGTTTCCGCTAAATATTTTGCATCGATCCATCTTTTTAAGTTCCCAGTGGCTAGTGACCAGTGACTAGACACTAGTCACTGGCCACTGGTCACTTCCCAGAAGAGCTGGGGAGGGAGGATTCGAACCTCCGAATG
>JBKKAT010000810.1:0-4058 GCA_046714535.1 Acidobacteriota bacterium
AGACGACCTTCACCAGTGAATATCTGGAGCAGGTTCCCAGCGGCCGCGACCCGTGGACGATGATCGAACAAACTCCCGGTGTCGATAACGACCGTATTAACATCGCCGGTTCTGAAAGCGGACAACAAACAGGCTTTTTTGCCCGCGGCGATGCTGGTACCTCCAACACCTGGAGATACGATGGTGTAACAGCGGAAGACAACGCATCAGCAGGTGCTTCCACATACTATGACTTCGACGCTTTTGAAGAAGTACAGGTTACTTCCGGCGGCGCCGATGCATCGATTGGAAAAAGCGGTGTCGTTGTTAACATCGTTACGAAACGTGGTGGAAACAAATGGGAAGCCAACGTTTCCGGGTACTTCACGAATGAAAGTCTTCAGTCCATCAACACGCCTGATGAATTGGTTGCAGCAGGTGTGGAACGTTCGAACCGAATTGATCAGGTTTATGAATACGGTTTTGATCTCGGCGGACCTGTCATTAAAGACAGACTGTTCGTATGGGGTTCTTACCGCAAAAATCAGATCGATCTGTTCACCAGAACCGGATTATTCGATAAGACGGAATTGATTAGTTGGAACTTGAAGACCAACGTAAACATCAATGAGTCGAACGAACTCCAGTTCAGCGTCTGGACAAACGATAAGAATAAATCGGGTCGTACTTTTGATCCAGGCAACCAGGCTGCAGAAACCACCTGGAACCAGGGTTCTCCCGGTACGATTTTCGACAAATATCCGTCCCTTCAACATACGTGGATTCCCAATGACCGTACAATCTTGACCTCACGCTATGGCTATTTCGCCATCTCATTTGGTTTGGAACCAAGCGGTGGAAAAGATGTACCGATGATTTATCTCCTCACCCCTGGAATATGGGAAGAAACCGGTTACTTCGTTTCTCCGATCGACCGGCCAACTCACAGTTTCAACTCAGACGTCAACCTCTTTATGGAAAACTTCTGGGGTGGAGATCACGAATGGAAGGTAGGATTTGAATACGCTCACAACAAACTCGGCACCTTCAGCAGCTATGGAAACGGCTACCTGATTTATGACTACAACCTTTTACCGGGTGGTGGTCCTCTGACATCAGGATTCGTAAAGGCACAGTACAACGTTGATGGTCATACTCAATATGACACCTTCAGCGCATACGTGACCGATACGATCCGTATGGATAGATTGACACTGAATCTTGGTGCTCGCTTCGACACAGCAGACGGCAAGAATGATGCTTCAACACTTCCGGCCGTTCTGAATTTCGAATCGATTCTTCCTGCTTTCTCTTACCCGGGTGGTGACGGAAGTAAACGCCTTAGCTACGTTTCACCCAGACTAGGCGCAACTTACGATATAACCGGTGACGGAAAAACGATCGTCCGTGGAAATTACGCTCTCTACTATGGTGGATACGCTGCGGGATTCGATACCTATTCGAACCCAACGTTTACCTATATCGGAGCGAGCAGTATTTTCTACAACAACCTGAATGGTGATCGTAGACTTCAACCTGGTGAAATCGACATCAGTGCACCGACGTTCTACGGCGGCTTGCAGCCTGGTGGTTTCGACCTGGCAGCGTTTGAAGCATCGCAGGCTTATGATCCCGACTTGAAAGAAACCCCGATTCATGAGTTCATCGCAGGTTTTGAACGTGAACTCTTCAAGGATTTCTCTTTCGCGGTCAACTACACTCATCGTAACTACGATGGAACGATCGCAATCGTTCCTCGCGACTTCGATGGTTCGCCTTTAGATCCCGAAGATTTTGTTGCCCAGACCCCGTTACAAATCGACAACGCAGTCGGGAGCTTCACCGTTCCTTACAGTGTTTTGGGATTTGTGCATGATGGTAGGGCGTTGCTGACAACACTCGAAGGGTATGATCAGACATATGATGGTGTTGATATCATTGGGCGCAAGCGCATGAGCAACAACTTCCTGGTCAACGCTTCGGTTACTCTGCAGCGCCAGAAAGCTCACTACAACGACTCTGAAGCGTTCTTTGTGAACGCTGGCGACGGTTTCACCGGTGATGTGTTCGCAGATCCGGTAAATGTTTCCGTTTATGACGATCAGCTTTACGCTTTCGTCAGCGCCGGCAGCGGTAAGACAGCGATTTATCCTTTCGCCGAATGGACAGCTCGCGTCAGTGGCGTTTACCAGCTCCCGTGGGATATGACTGCTGGTGGATTTATCCGGTATCAGCAAGGTTTCCCGAGACCATTGTTCACCAGTGTAACGGATCCTAACCTTTCTGCTTTCTATGGAACCAGGACTCACCTGATTCTCGTAGCACCGCTGGATACTTTCCGCTATGACAATATCTTCACTCTGGATCTGAATCTTCGTAAGATCTTCGAAATCGGTGCGTATGGCCGTATCGCAGCATCCGTTGATCTATTCAACGTGACCAATGCAAATACGGTTATTTTGAGACAGAATAACGTTCGTTCATCGACTTTCAACACGATCAACGAAAATCTGTCTCCGCGTGCGGTTCGATTTGGTCTGCGTTACAGCTTCTAACCAGATCTTATTTTTGGGGCGATGTGAAAACATCGCCCCTTTTCTTTTTGCCATGCTCCGCGATCCTGAGAGATCCCTTTCGCCGCAAAATTGCGAAGCGATCTAAACATTATTCCGGATCCACGGCGCAATTCCAGTTGAGGAATGTCCGAAGGACGCCAGATCACGATCTCATCTTTTTTCATTCTCTTAATAGATGACGGAAGGCAAAAAGGGACCGCGTGGGTTCTGATACAGCCCCATGCTCATTAAAGTCATCGGTTGAACGACGCGCAGCTTATTTTCCAAACACCACCGGAGAAGTTCACTGTTGCGGGTCGGTAACAAAAATCCCGGGCCGGGAAATGCTGTTGCAGCGCCGATGAGCGCCTTCAAGTCGTCATTAGTTTCTCCAACGGCGTGACCTAAAAATCCGATCATTGTTGCGTAACCTGTAATTCGACCATTGTGTTCAACGACCGTTGCTGCTCGCTCTTTGATGGCATCAAGCAAATCGGCCCCGCGATCAAATCCATGCATGCTCATACATAATTTGTTGCAAGCATTCAAATCCGCTTCGTTTGCAGGACGAACCGCGCGACCCTGAACTTCCACACCGATGGCCGGGCCTTGAATCGTGGAAAGCGGCTCCTGTGTATCAAATCCGAGCTTGGTGTAAAGCGAGAGGGAACGATTATGATAAGCAGCCTGTACCAAACGCACGCCAACAAAACGCGGCTCGCGAGCGCGCCGCAGGACGTCCTCCATCAAACGCCTTCCTACTGCAACATTTTGCAGATGCGGATCGACTGTGATTGGTCCCACGCCGGCTATTACGGCGTTTTCCCAGAGGAAGTTACTTCCCGCTATTTTCCCATTGACTTCAGCCACGACCGAATACACGTCGGCGCGCGGGAATAAATGACTTAAAAACCCGATGCCCGATTCCGGATCAGGAAAATCGCGTGGGAAGTTGTGATGATCTGAGATCGTTTTAAATGCTTCATAGCAAATAATTCCACATGCTTCGGCATCAGCGAGCGTGCCGGGCCGTAAACGAATATCCATATAGAAATTCCTCCCAATTTCAAAATTTATACCATCATTCGATAGCGGTAAAGAAGCAGAATTTGAATCAGTACTATGAAGCAAATTGCATATAAGAAACCGTGACGGACTTGCGATTATTACAGATGCTGCCGCATTTCTATCAGAGGCGATCGTTGCAGTTTCTCCTGCTGGGAATCCTGCTGCTTTGCGCGCGCGCTATTTACGTTTATCGATTGAAGCATCTGACAATTCAAAAACGGGAGCTTGAGCTGAAAGTTGCGGATCGAACGCACGAAGTAACACAACAAAAGCAGGAACTCTCTTTGAAACAAAGTAGCGCTTTTGCTTATCAAATCCTCTCCTAGTCTCTCAGATAGAAGAGGGGAACTGAGACACAAAACCTATCTCAGTTCCGTTCGAAAATTACTGACAGCTATTGGCGTCCGGTCCCTGAATTGAGAAGTTTGTGAGCGTGACTTCATCGAACCAGAATCC
>JBKKAT010000811.1:0-2807 GCA_046714535.1 Acidobacteriota bacterium
CGCACGCCGCTTCCAGCCGATGCGTTTCAGATTCGTCTCGGACCGCAAAAGCCAGTTTCAGATCCTCCACGACCTGTGCCGAAAATCCATAAGGCCTTGGAACGACAGGTTGCTGAAAAGGATCCCGATGACCGGGGACAGATTGTGGTCAACCTGCGAGATATCGAATTCATGCCGCGATTTCCGGACCTCTCCATGGAATTCTTCGATTGTGGCTTGCAAGGACCGAAAGCTGCGCGTCAGGAGGAAATCATCAAGGATTTCAAAGAAAGGCGATCTCGCGCTACCAAAGAGTTTCTTGCCGGCTTCCGTGGTGGAAACCACAACATCCAGTTGATCGAACAATACTGGATTGTGAACGCATTTCTTGCCGACATTCGATACGGAGATGTAAATGAACTTGCGAGTCTTGACTATGTGTTGTACCTTCAGCCGAATCGGATAGAAGGATTGCCTCCCCACCACGATGGAAACCCGTCCAACGATGTTGCTGACGCCAGAGCAAAGATCAACTCAGACGTCTACTTTAATCTGACTGGGATGAAGAACGGGTGCATCGGCTTACTGGATACAGGCTTGCGGACTACACACGTAATGTTCGGATCACCTGATGACAACATCCGGATCGAAGCGGATTGCGTATTCGGTGGTCCGAGTTGCCTGGATCCAGGCGATCCAAACTATAATCCTGCAGATTCTCTTGGCCATGGAACGTCGACCGCGGCGATCCTCACGGGAAATGCAAATCTCGGTGCGGATTTTCGTGGCGTAACCGGTATCACGGTAGATAGCTGGAAAGTGTACTTCCTTTTTTGCAATTCTGGGCATTGCGAATCACACACAGGCGGACTGCTGGAAGCTTTTCAAGCGGCATTGCAAGCGTTCGATCGCGTGATTCTGGTGGAAACGCAGGAAGATGAGCCACCAACCGGACCGCTGGCGCTTGCCGCCAACAATGCTTTTGACGCCGGCGCGGTCGTTCTTGCTCCAACAGGCAACTGCGCAGCGTCCTCCTCGTGTGAATTTGCTGAAGGATTTCCGCAACCAGAATCGGTTCGCTCACCTGCAAACGCGCACAAGGTGTTGGGGGTCGGAGCATTTAACGTGCAGACCGAAATGACCGGAGATTATCAGGGCTTCGGTCCAACAAATGATGATCGCTATAAACCGGACATTCAAGCGCCGACTGATACCGAAACCGCGTGTCAGGATGGAATCTCTATGACTGGTGTCTGTTCCGATCCCGGCACCGACTTCTCACTCACGAGCGAATTCCGTGGAACCAGTGGCGCCGGCCCGTATGCTGCAGGCGCTGCTGCGCTGGTGCGTAACTGGCTGCGCAAATATAACACTTTCGATCCTGGACAGACTTATTCATTGATGATACTTGCCGGCACGGAGATCCATCCTTACCAGGAACGCTTTGGCGCAGGTCCGATCGAGCTTCCTACTTGCGCATTCGCGAATTGGGGTAAAGTCACCATGGAGCCTGTGATCATCAGCGATCCACCCGAGCCGGGCGATCCGATCCCGGCCGCCGAAGTAGATATTCCGATTCACGTTGGACCGAACAATTTGCGACTCGATGCGGCGCTCTGGTGGCCAACAGTTCCATTTCAATCAGCCACAGATCTGGATCTTCACCTGATCGACCCGTTCGGACAGGAACGCGCGAAAGCCGATTCGATCCGCGGAGTATTCGAGCGCACGCGTGTAAAGGCAAAAAAATCCGGTGGACAACTGGAACCCGGGACCTGGATTCTCCGAATCAGGGCGCCGCAACTCTCCTTCGATCAGACTGTCTACTGGGCAACTAAACTGCGAAGAACGAACAGTCAATGCATTCGGCGCGTCCCAAACCCCTGATTTTTTTGCGCCTCTGAAATCCGTGACACTTTTTCGGCTCGTTTCCTGCTTTATAGAGTAGGCAGGCAAAGAACTGAATAATCAAAAAAGATAAAAGGAGGAACTAATGAACACGTTGGCGCAGGTTCTGGGCATCCATGCAAAGCATGTTGCGGCAATTTTGAAGACTGGCCACGCACTCTTTGAGCACAACAAATTGGAGGATGCAAAGAACATCTTTGAGGGTATGTCCGTACTGGATGGGGCGAATCCCTACATACACGGAATGCTTGGAGCAATACATCAAAAGCAAGAAAAGTATGAAATCGCTCTGGAACATACAATGCGACGTTACGCGTGAATCCAGTTGACATTCACGCTTTGACAAATCGCGGCGAGATTGCTTTGAAATTGGGGAGACTTCAAGAAGCGGCCTCAGACTTTAAAGCGGCGATGGATTTGGATCCAGCCCGAAAGCACCCTGCTGCAAATCGCGCGCGTCTGTTGGTCTTGTTGGCCCTCGACGCGGTTCAAAAAAAGTGAGGTGATCTATGGGAAACATCGAGCTAAGACCACAAACTCCGCTATCCCCTGCGGATAGTCCTAAACTCAACCAGTGGCTGAAGAGCATGCCTGATGCGCAGGCTTTAAGTCCATCTAAGGAGATGCGCCATCTTGATTTGTACAATGCGCTGAACGGCACTCCGGAAACCATAGGAGAAATGATCCACATGGCGAATGTCCTGCAAGATGAGATCAAGAAGATATTTCAAGTGGCGGATATTTTGGTGCACGCGTTGGAAGCAATACATCTGAGGTTGTCTTCCCTTAAGGACGCGTGTGAGCTTTTTCCCCCAAACATCCCACCGAATAAATTGTTGCTTCAAGCTTTGGAAGGTGCGAGGTGGGGTTTGAAACAATTTGATTACTTCAAATGAATTACTGGAATGGGATTGTTGACT
>JBKKAT010000812.1:0-4173 GCA_046714535.1 Acidobacteriota bacterium
ATTCTTCCAATGTCTGAATGGAACAATAGAGTGCAAAAATGATTGCCAGTCCCTTGGCGAAATCCGGTGATTAAATGATGATAAAAGCCACTATTGTAGCGTTCCTTTTGAACCTTCTCTTTCAACAAGTCACATTTTCAAATGATTCGACAGGCGAAGTCGACATCTCGCCGTTTTTTGACAAGGGATGCAGAAGATCTATCCGACTAGGCACAGGCAAACGGTATCTCGATTGTTCACCAATCAAGTTGGAAACAAGGTTTGGTTGTTTTGAAATACGCGAGGCTCCTAGTTCAATTGTTGGGCTTAAACCAGAAATCCCTATAGTCACATGTTTTTTTGAGAAAACAGAAGATAGTTCTGATTCAGAGGATAGCGGCTGGTATGAGGGATGCGGTTTACTGAATCTTTACAGAAAATACATCGTTCATTCAGAAAGCGATTTTCAAGAAGTGGCCACTGCAGAGAAGTTCAGGAAATTCTTTGCTCCGGTTGATTCAGAGCGTGAGGCATTGAGTTTTGCTCTTGCTTTGACTAGATCACATCCGCTCAAGGAGATCGAAATGCCTGACGGATATATAGCAGAGGTGCAGCTTGCAAGTATTCAACCAACCTACGTCAAGGCAGATAAAGATGGTTTTATCGTTCGTCTGTTTGATTACGAGTGTGGCGGGTGTGAACTTCACTACTACTATTCAATTGACTATTTAGTGAGCACCACTGGAGTCGTAGAAGAACGCTCCCGACAAAATCTTTATCGCAATCCCGCCGAGGACAATCGCTGCCAAGACTAAGACAGATTTCGCTTGTGCAGTAGATATGGTTATCAATCTGGCGACGCGAGCGGTAGATTAAGATTGGGACCGGGGTTTACGGCCCTGCTGGGCAGCGACTACAAATTTGTTGCTTCCCACAACAGCGGACATGCTCCTATGCCGGGACCAACCGGAGAATCTCTGGTCAAGCCCGGCTTTCCTTATTAGATAGGATATTGATCTTGCAGTGCCAGCGAACTAAACTAGGTACAGAATTCAAGATCTGACGAACCGCCAGCACGTGGTTCTGTTTCAAAAATGTCTGAATTACTCCAGGGAACACGCATCATTATTGTAGATGATGACCTTTTGACGCTAGAGCTATTCGACTTTGTTTTAACAAGAAATCATGCAGAAGTAAGAACAGCCACTTCGGCCGCCCTGGCTCTGAAAATTCTTGACTCATGGACGCCACACATTCTGATTTCCGACATCAGCATGCCACACGAAGATGGTTTTGCCTTCATACAAAAAATCCGGAAGCATGAAAATACTCAAGCCATTCCTGTGATTGCGGTCACGGGCTACAGTTCTGAAGACGATCGAAAGAAGTTGCAGGATGCGGGCTATTGCGAAGTATTGATCAAGCCGATTCATCCCGATGAACTGCTTTCACTCGTCCAATCGATCGTGTCTAAAGGTCAAACCGGCTGATAACCGAACATCGGTGAATGCCGTATCTGAAGCACTTTACCTTTGCCCAAATACATATGGACTCCGCAAGGTAAACAAGGATCAAAACTTCGAACCACCCGCATAATATCAATACCCTGGAATTTTTCCGGACCGTTTTCTTCTAATAGTGGCGTATTTTGTATGGCGTCTTCGTATGGTCCCGGAGTGCCGTAGATATCACGTCCGCTGGAATTCCATGCGGTGGGAGGATACGGATGGTAATTCGCGATTTTGTGATCCCGAATCACAAGATGATGAGAGAGCATGCCACGCACGGCTTCGTGGAATCCGCAGGCGATTGCTTCTTCGGGCACTGTAAATTCCCGGAACGTTTTCGTTCGCCCCGCGTGAACTTCTTGCATCGCTTTTTCCACGAAGTACAAAGCCGCAGCTGCCGCATAAGCCTGGAAGTAGGTTCGGGCCCGATTCCTTTCGAGCGCATTATTCCATTTGGGAATTTTCCATTCAAACTCAACTTCGGTTAAATGGGCGGTTTTTGGCAGACGGATCTTAACGCTTTTTCCTGTCGCTTTTATGGTACCGCAATCCACGAGACCTGCCAGAGCTGTGACCCAGAATCGCGCGAGGGGTCCACCACCGGAATCCAGAGCAAGATGTTGTCCTGTCGCCGGTTCGTACCATCGTGGTGACATTACCCAGCTGTATTTGTTGGGAAAATCTCGTTTCTGCGGTTTTGGAATGGTGGTCTGGTTCCAGGGATGACGTTTGTCGATCGGATTTCCAAGCGGATCCGCTTTCACAAATATTTCGGAGCTGGCATCCTCCGCCCAATCCTGGTAATAGGAACTGCCCAGCAGAATTCGCAAATTCAGATTGATCTCAACGAGATCCGTGGTCCTGAGTTCTCCATCAATTACAATGCCGGGACTGACAAACATCGCGCGTCCCCAACGCGTCATGTTTTTGTAGGTGTAATCCACCACATCCGGATTCATGAAAGATCCCCAGCAGGCAAGAAGGATCCGGCGTTGTCCAACTTTTTCGTAACCAGGCAATGCTTCATAGAAGAAATCAAACAGGTCATCATGAAGCGGCACAACTTTCTTCATGAATTCAACGTATTTCATCAAGCGCACCAGATATTCGGTGAACAATTGGGGCGAGGGAACGGTTCCAACTCCTCCGGGATAAAGAGTGGACGGGTGAACATGACGTCCCTCCATCAGACTAAACATTTCACGGGCCAGACGGCCCATTTGCAAAGCTTCCAGATAAAAGGAACCGCTGAACGGATTTAAGGCGCGCATGATATCTGCGATGGTCCGGAAGCCGTGCGCATCGCTATGCGGGGCAAGCGTGGTTTCTGCTTTTGCAAAAACGGATGGATTGGTTGCTTTGACCATCTGTTCGCAGAAATCAACTCCTACGAGGTTGTCCTGGAAAAGATTGTGGTCAAACATGTATTCTGCCGCTTCCCCCAGGTTGATAATCCATTCCGCGATCGCCGGAGGATTGACACCGAAAGCCATATTTTGCGTATAGGCAGCGCAGACAGCATGATTGTCGCCGCAAATGCCGCAAATCCTGCTGGTAATAAAATGGGAATCGCGGGGATCTTTTCCACGCATGAAGACGCTGTAACCGCGAAAAATGGAGGAGGTGCTGTAGCATTCCGCAACCTCGCGATTTGCAAAATCAATTTTTGTATAGACGCCGAGACTTCCAATAATTCGCGTGATGGGATCCCAGTTCATTTCCACGAGTTGCCGTTCGGTTGGACGCATGTTTTGTCGCTTCACATCTTCCTCACATCAAATGAATTTTTTTCGCCGGCTGAGACTGGCAAGCACCACAACAAGTTCCGGTGGCTCGACTGGTTTTGCCAGATGCATTTGAAAACCGGCTGATAAGGCTCGCATCCGGTCTTCTGGTCTCGCATGAGCGCTGAGAGCAAGCGCGGGAATTAATCCTCCTTTTTCAGGAGGTAGATCCCGCACTTTTGCAATGAAAGTGAAACCATCTTCGTCCGGCATTCCAATATCGGAGATGAGCAGATCCGGTTTCCCATTCTGAAGTTCCTGGAATCCTTTTTCTGCTGATAAGACCGAAGTCACTTCTGCTCCACACTGCGTAAGTACCGCGTGAATCATCTCAAGGGTGTCCGGTTCATCATCAACAACAAGAATTTTTAAACCTTCGAGCGCGGGAATGCGGCCCGGATCGAAAGGCGTTTTTTCGCCTTGCCTCGAAAAAAGCGATCCGTCTTTCCTTTGGACTCCTAAAAGGGGAAGTTTGACACTGAACGTAGAACCGCGATTAGGTCCATCGCTTTCTGCTCGCACTTCACCGCCATGCATTTCTACGAGATGCTGTACGATGGCAAGCCCAAGACCCAGGCCACCATGCTTTCTGGTAAAGCTGCTGTCCGCCTGAGTAAACCGCGAGAACACATGCGGCAGAAAATCGGGAGTGATTCCTTCACCCGAGTCGGTTATGCTGATCAAAGCGCTTGAATCGGCCTTTTCAAGACGAACCGTTATTTTTCCACCAGCCGGCGTAAATTTGATTGCGTTGGAAAGCAGGTTCAAAACAATCTGACGCATGCGTCCAGCATCCCCTAAAACTGGTCCCGCGGTAGAATCCAAAATATTTACCAGCTTCACATTCTTTGAGTCGGCCGCAGGTTTCATCGAATCTAGGGCGGCATTCTCGACGGTAGAAA
>JBKKAT010000813.1:0-5710 GCA_046714535.1 Acidobacteriota bacterium
TGCTTGCAGCACCAATAGGTCGGCCATTTTTCCCGGTTCGATCGAACCAAGATCCGGAGCAAATCCGATCTTGTCAGCTCCAGCAATCGTCGCGGCGCGCAGCGCTTGCATCGGAGTCATCGCAGTACCGTCTTCGGGTTGCCCTTCGCCGGCCATGGCCCACAATTCCCACTGAGCATCGATTCCCTGGATCAACAATGAAGAACCACCATGGGCTCCCAGTGAAACGTTTCCTCCCACTTGAGCGACTTTTGCAACTCCCCGTGCTACGTTCGGGAAATGGTATTCATCGGGTGAAATCCAATATCCTCTTCGTGCCAAAGCATCAATTCCAAAGTGTGGATGAAAACGTCGTACTTTAGGGTCATCGTGTAAATTTCTTGTCTGAAGGAAATAGGGTTCACCCCAGGGACCGCCGTAAGAAACAAGAAGCGTCGGAGTGTAGTAAGTTCCCGATTTAGCGAGCAATTGAACGACGTCGTTGTGAATAGGAACCGGAAGGGAATGTTCAAACGCAGTATAACCATCCATGGCCATCGAGAGATCTGCTTCCAATTCTCCGCCTCCTTCCGCTGTCAACAGCATGTGCAATTCGCGGCAGGCTTCTGCGAACCAGATTCTCTGATCGCGGCGCGCCTGTTGATACACCTTGATCATGCGAGCTCCGTAAGCCTTCATTCTTTTTACTTGATTGCGCGCATCCTCCAGGCTATTTACTTCGGCAAAGATATCCGTATTCTGCCCTCCGTAAAGCACATCACCCGAAGAAAAGCTGCGCGGACCGATCATCAGCCCGGCTTCGACCATCTCTGCCTGAGCAAATACATCCAGAGAAGGCGCCGATGGATCATAGGTCGTAGTGACTCCGTACGCGAGTTTTGCAACGTATTCCCATTTGTGTTCCGGAAAGATTTCGAATGCCGAATAATTCAGGTGCGCATGCGTATCAATCAATCCAGGCATGATCGTTTTGCCGGAAACATCCATGATCTTTGCGCCTTCCGGAATGTTGACTTTTCCAGATGCGCCGACCGCTGTGATTCTGTTTCCTTGAATCACAATGTCTGCATTCTCAAGAACCTCTTCTCTCTTCATTGTAATGACTCGGGCCCCTTTCAACGCGAGAGTTCCGGAGGGCGCCGGCCGTTGCATCGTCAGCTGAATGGGAATCACTTCTGACTTAGGAACCTTTGGCGCCTCTTTCTTTTTCTCTTCTTTCTCTTCTTCTTTTTTCTCATTCAGCACTTCCGCAAATCGAAGCGCGGCATCGAGAGAAAGGCGATGAAAGGCGTTTCCCAAACCCCAGGTGATCGTTTTTCCCTTATCTGCCCAGCTCACATAACCCCCGGCTGCTTCGGACAAACGCCATACGGGCACGGACCCTTCTTTGAGGCCAATTTCGGGTGGCTCCTTCATTTTGATATTCGGGACGGCTGCAACGTAAACGTTATCGTGAGAAGTAAAGACAACCCATTTTTCATCCGGAGACGGAACAATATCGCTCAGTGTGGGAAAGCGCAGATGCGCCTGACGATCCGTTCCATCCAATCGTATGGATACGAGATCATTTTTCGGTGGATCGGTTGGTTTCTGGCGTTCGACCGGATCCCGAAAGAAAATGCGCGTGCCATCCTGTTTCCAGAATGCTTGCGGATGGAAGCGAAGGGAATCACCCAATTCAACTGTAGTGATGAATTGTGGATCTCCGCCTTCTGCCGCTAACCATCGGATATCAAAAAATGATTCCTGTTCCGGCTGTCTTCCGCGAAATTCGAGACCTGAGCCCTGGATGATCAACAACCGGTCCCCCTTCGGCGACCATGCGGGATTTGCGTAGTGTCCGGCTTGCTTTGTTAACTTTTGTGGTTTGCCGGAGCTTGCATCTGTTGGTGCTTTCCAAACATGTCCACCTTCCTGATCGGACCACGTAACATACGCAACCCATGCTCCGTCCGCTGAAAATGCGGGGGAATATTCGCGTGGCGGCATCGAAGAATCTTCTGGCGTAAGCCTTTTGGGTGAACCAACCGTTTTGCCTGCGGAAATTTCTTGCAACCAGATACGCCCGAAAGCGTCGAACACAATCCAGCGTCCGTCCTGAGATTGAGTGGGCCACCGAAGAATTTTTGCTTTTACCGGACCTGTTTCGAGTTTCTCCTGCCATGTAACGCGAGGCGCGAGAAAGTGTTCCACGTTTGCCGTGAAGGGAATGTTCGCAATTTGCTTTGTTGCAAGATCCAGCTTCCCGATTTTTCCATGATTGTAAAATAGGAGCGATTTTCCGTCTCGTGTGAACGCGTAATTCGGCCACACATCGGAAGAAGTAAATCCTTCCTGCTCATCGCGCGTTACGTCCTTCACCAGAATTTCTTCGGCTCCGGAAACGAGATTTCGCGACACAATTACGGTCCTGTTGTCGCGCCTGCTGACGAAGGTCAGCGTTTTGCCATCCGGTGAGATCGCCGGACGGGCTGCGCCGCCGAATCCTTGAGTCAATGCCAGCACATCTCCGGTCACGCGGTCGTAACGATAAATGTGCCACAGTCCGCTGCTCATGTCGGGTGTATAGCTAAATCTTCCTGCACGGCGTGAGAAAAAGATGTAGCGGCCATCGGGCGACACAACCGGACCGGAAGGATTTTGGACTTCATCTGCGTTGGTTAATTTGATTCCGCTCCCGCCCCGAACGTGAAACATCCACAGTTCGGTTGGTAGATTTGCCCCTGCTCTTTTTGTTTCAACTTTTCTGGCAATGAGATACTGACCATCCGGAGTCCAAACCGCATTTTTGTGCTGGAAATCTTTCTGATCTGTGAGCGCGAACGGGTTCTTGCCGTCTGAATTCATGATCCATAGATTCTCCATTCCACTTCGATCGCTGGTGAAAGCGATTCGCTTTCCATCGGGAGAATAACGAGGATGGCTGTCGAAAGCAGGCCCTTTCGTTAAAGCTGTTGCCGTTCCGCCGGCTATCGGGAGACTGTAGATGTCTCCCAGCAAATCAAAAATGAGGGTTGTGCCATCGGGTGAAATATCTATGGACATCCATGTCCCTTCTTCCGTTGCGAAAGTGATTTTCCTGGCGTCAGCGCGCGGTTTGTTAATTTCCGCCGCGACATCTTTCTTTTTTTCTTCAGCGGCAGGTTTTTTCTTTGCCGCATAAGCCGGCGAAACGTTAAGGACGCAAAGACACAGTAGTAAAAGGACTAGTTTCTTCATGATGTACGCCTCCGGATGGTAAAGTGGCAATCTAGCAAGAGACGGGATGAATGTCAAAAAAGTTGCTTTGAAACGGCCCAGAGCGTCTTCGAGTCGGGCGTCTTGGGTCCTGCGTTGCGACGCGCGACGAGTCATCGCGCTCACGCGCAGAATCGACCAGTCCGTGGAACGGTGTACGTCCCTGCTTCTCTCAATATGAAAAGACAACCTCCTCCCAACCTTCCCATGAATAGGGGGAAGGTCAATAAACATTCATATGTTACATCGCACAGTTGTCTAGACACCACCTTGTTAGTGGGTGTATCTTACCGGTATAGTTATCGGGGAAACTTATCATGGCAAAAGCGCGGGAACCAAATGAACGGATCGAATTCTACTTTCCTTCCGAAATATCAAATCTTCTGAGGAAGATTGTCCCTGCCAGGGAACGCAGCTTATTTGTGGCTAGCGCTACCGAAAAAGAGCTCAAGAGAATTCTATTTCAAAAGAAGCTTAAGTCGATGGGGCGGGTCAAGCAAGATACGCACGACCCGCGGCATCGTCCTCGTTGGCGGATGCTTCGTCAGCAAATAAACAAGGATTGAGTGGTGTTCCTCATCGACACTTCGGTTATTCTTCCATGCTTGTGGAGATCAACCCGCGAACCTCATGTGAACCTGCTACTCGAGCTGGGAGAGGACGAGGCGCCGGTGGTGTCCGTGATCACACGGTTTGAGGTACTGTACGGTACAATCCCGGAATTTCTGCAGATGAACCTTGGGTTCCTGGATGCGTTCCAGCAGCTCGAGATTGGTCCCGAAATTTCGGATCGAGCCGGTGTTTTATTCCGTGACTGGAAGAAGAAGGGGCACAATCTAGCTGCTAACGATCTACTGATTGGGGCATCCGCACAAATCCATGAAATGAACCTGGTTACGAAAAATGTAAAACATTTTCCGTATTTAACTGCTGCGGAATCCCGAAAATTGCAATACCTCAGTCGCGCCGGTCGAAAAACAACTGACACCATTTACTTCCTTCGGAACCCGTAGTTTTTCGCAATCAGAAGCTCGCATCTCCTCTGCGATCCAATTCGCAATTCCTGACTATTTTGAGTGATTCTTGGTGAAGTCTATCTTGGGATCCTTTCTGTCCCACGTGGTCGCAGGCCGGCGTTAAGGTCTTTGATCCATTCGCGTGATGCCCGGACACCCATTCAGGCTCGTTCAAAGCAGCAGGATAAGATTCCTATGGATTGGTTGACTCGTATTCTGATCCGGAGGGAGTACTAACAAACAGAATGCGGGCGCAGTTTTCGCAGGTGATGATGGTGTCGTTTCGTCTGATTTCCTGAAAAAGTTGCGGGCGAATTCGCATCTGACATTCCAGACAAATTGCGTCGCGTGCTTCCGCAAGAGCCACCCCCTTGCGGTGACTTGCCAGACGTTCGTATTCTTCCAGGAGGAGGGGCGGAATTTGCGATACCCAATGCTGGCGCTGGTCTTTCAATTCGTCCATTGCGTGATTCAGTTTGTCGGCTTCGGCCTGGATTACTTGCTTCTCAGTCAACAAATCTTTTTCTTCACGGTCCTTTACCTTCTGCGCTTCATCCAGTTGGACTTTTAAGATTTCCGCTTCTTCCATTTGGGCAAGAATCTGGTCCTCCATCTCACGAATTGCCTGGCTGACCAGCTCTATTTCATGTTGAAGTCCTGTGTATTCCTTGTTCGTTTTAACGCCATCCAGCTGCTCTTTGTAGCGCTTCCGTTTCGTTTCGATCAACGCAAGATCCCCTTCCAGCTCTCTGCGTTTCTTCTGATTTTCGGCGATTAGATCCTGTTTTTCCTGAACATGGCGTTGCGCACGGTCCAGTTTCCGGTCCAATTCTTTCATTTGAATGGGGAACTGGGAAAGGCGGCTATTCAGCGCTGCGATTTTTCGATCGAGATAATGCAGCTGTATCAGCGGTTCTAAATTCACTACCATGCTTTGAACACTTGAACCTCTTCTTAAGCCCCTTGAACCTCTTGAGCTTTTCTTTGATGGGCCCACCTGGACTCGAACCAGGGACCAACCGGTTATGAGCCGGTAGCTCTGACCAACTGAGCTATGGGCCCACGCGCGTCTGCACGCGAGGCGTCTTCGCGTCTGCGCGTAAACACGCAGACGCTTATATTCGACCGTTCAAAAAATTCTTGATGACTTTGCTGCGGGAAGGATGCCGCAACTTGCGCAAAGCCTTCGCTTCGATCTGGCGAATTCGTTCCCGCGTGACAGAAAAAATCTGTCCGACTTCTTCCAGCGTGCGTTCACTTCCGTCACCAATTCCAAAACGAAGTTTAATCACCATTTCTTCGCGCGGAGTCAATGTCTTCAAAATGTCTTCGATCTCTTTTTTCAGACTGACATTGATCACTGCGTCCGAAGGAGAAATGGCCTTCTGGTCTTCGATAAAATCACCAAGATGACTATCTTCTTCTTCCCCGATCGGAGTTTCCAGAGAAATGGGTTC
>JBKKAT010000814.1:0-9256 GCA_046714535.1 Acidobacteriota bacterium
GATCTTGCTGATTTCTATGTTACGCAGGGTTTATTTTTGCGCGCAAGGACTCATTGCATGAAAGCGTTGGAAATTATTCCAGATCAGATCCGGGCGCGTGAAATCCTGGAAGAACCTGCGTTTGAGAGTCTTGGTTCAGGCGGGTGTTGCTGCGAACATGACCCTGGCTGCAATCATGCCGAACACAGAGCCTGGCGGAAATGAGCAGGTGTAAGAAGGGGATTTTGTTTTTGTTCATCTCCAAATCTCATGGGGGTAGGTTTCTAGCCTGCAAGAATTGATCTAAAAATGATTGGCTCGATCCTGTGATCCGGTTTATTTCCTGATTCTCTTTTTTGTTTTACGTTTTGGCGGCTTTGCTTTGACTTTCTTTTTCGTTTGTTTGGTGGCAACGGGTCCGATCAAATCCGCACAAATCCTGTCAAAAGTGCTTCTCACAACATCCGGAGCACGAATCCCGTTGTACAGGAAAACGAAAATGAGATTCTTTCCATCGGGACGCGTTCCAAATCCTGCGAGCCCGACAACGCCATCCAGGTGAATGGTTCCGCTGGAAATCGGACGCAAGAAACCGGTCTTAGCATGCACACGGCCTTGCGCTCCTGTGTTTCGCATTCGTCCTCTCAAAGTTCCATCCACGCCTGCGACAGGCAGCGAAGAAAAGAAATGGGGAGCCACAGTTCGTTCGTTTTTTAGATGACCAAGCAGTTTTGTGAGTGCGCGCGGTGTGATCATATTCTGATGCGAAAAACCGGAACCACTATTCAACGAATATTCCGAGTGTGCGATTTTCACATGGTCCAGATAATAAGTCACGAAGTCTATGCCGGTCCCAAAACTTCCAGGTCTTTCCCCAAAAGCCACCGGGATATTACGAACGAGCATGTCAGCATAAAAATTGTTGGATGCTTTCATCATCTGTGAAACGACTTTCGTGAGTGGATTCGCGATTTCTGCAAGAACTTTTGCACTACGGGAAACTTTTCCGCGCCCCACTTTTCCTTATAAATGGATGCCTGCTTTTTGCATCATTTGTAAGAAATGATAGCCGGTCCAGAGATTCGGCTCGATCATGTTTTGATACACAACGAAACGCCCTTCTAAATTGACGACTCTTCGATGCAGGCGTTCCACTTTCTGCCAATCCGGTGAAAAGGGAACCAGACTCGACGGCGGATCAAATCGGAGGAACAACGGAAATGAATCCGGATTGATAAGGCCAATCTGCGCTCGCCAGTAAGGACTCACGACATCGCGAAAACGGGAATCGTCAACGATCAGATTCCCTTCGATCTTTTTTATTTTTTGTTTTTTCAATCCGGCTAAAAGAGCTGTGAGTCTGGCTGAATGAAAGGTCGGATCGCCGCCACCAAGCAGATAAACCGAACCTCTTAATGTGTCGTCAACGATGCTGCCGTCGAATAGCAACTGCGTTTTAAATTGATAGCGTGGTCCCATGAGTTCAAGCACCGCGGCGCCAGTAACCATTTTCGATAAGGACGCAGGTTTGAATTTTTTAGACGCGTTCAAAGAGAATAGTTCTTTATTGTCCTCCATGATCACAATGCCCACGTCGCCCGGGGCCAATTTATTCTTCGTAAGAAGCGGATAAATCGGAGGGACTTCCAGCGAGACAGCGGTGTTGCATAGAAACAGAAAACAGACAACGAGCGCAATGTGGGTGGTCCGTAAAAGTATGATTCTCCTCACATAGTTATATCTAACTTCTAAATTCAAATTAGCCATAAATGAACGTTCCATTTTGAAGTCATATTCTAAACGACGTCGGGCTTGAAAATCAGGTTTGAGCATCATAGCTTGTGTACAGGCGGAGCATTGTTACCATGGAGGTGGTCATGGCCGAAGATTTATTTCAAAAATTAAAGGAAAAGTACGTATCAGCATTGAGTGCCTTGAATAAGCAAGATTTTAAAGTTCACAACATGCATGTGGAGGGGAACAAGTTAGTCATCCGTGCGGAGGCTCCTTCGCAGGACGCCAGCACTCAATTCTGGAACGCCGTAAAGAGGGTAGACCCCAACTACACACAGGATCTAAACGCACAAATCACGGTAAGCCCGGCGCCGGCGAAGGTAACTTCTCCACCACCCTCACCCCAGGTGGCGCCTGTGGGAGGCCCGAAGGTATCGGGTGCTGAAACTTACACTGTGGTGAAGGGAGATACACTCTCCAAGATTTCGAAGCAGTTTTACGGGGATGCCAATGACTATATGCGGATTTTTGAAGCCAACCGGGATCAATTAAAGGATCCGGACAAGATCCAGATCGGTCAAGTACTAAAGATTCCTGCGAAATCTGCTGGCAAAGAAGCGTAAACTCGAACCGCCGGGACGCCAAAGCGCGAAGCGGAAAAGAATTAGCCTGCTGAACGTTTCATCACGACTTCCAGCTTTCTTTCTATTTCTGCGGCCAGATCAGTGTCTTCGAATTGGACTTGCAAGTTATAGCGGCCTGTCCTCCAATCATCATATTCGCGGGCCCAGAATTTTGAATAGCAACCGGGGCTGCAGACAGCAACTATACGCTTATTCACTTCTATTTCTCTCTCGGCCTTGCTGTTGCATAGGTCGCAATAAACATTCACTGATTTCATAAATTACAAACCTCCCCTGCGTTCAAAAATGGAATAGCAAGATGCATACCAGAAAAGTTATCGAGGACAGGGCACTGAAATTGTTACAAAGACTGGCATAACGGCAGGACAATTTTTGTATTGATTCACAAAAGAGAGACATTCTGATTTCAAGAACTCAGCAATTCTCGAATCGAAGTGAGTAACGATTGCATTGAGGTTGGTTTCTGAACAAATAACGAACCTGCGGGAAGATGGGAATGATTCTTCATCACTTCTTCTGAAAAACCGGACATATAAAGTATTCTCAAATCTTGTTGAGTTTTTTGTAATTCTTCTACCAGTTGAGTTCCGCTCATTTCCGGCATAACCATATCGGTTACCAGTAAATCAATCGCAGGCGAGCTACTTGCAATTTTGAGCGCCTGCCTGCCATTATCTGCAACCAAGACTCTGTATCCAACACTTCCGAGATAGGATGCAACTGCCGTGCGAACAGAGGCGTTGTCATCGACCAGTAGAATTACTTCTCCTTTCCCGCCCATTTTGAGTTCTTGCCTGCGAATGGGTTCGTCTTTGGATTCGTCCTTGATTTGCGGCAAGTAAATTTTGAATGTTGTGCCAACTCCGGGATAGCTGTAGACCTCTATGTGACCTTCACTTTGTTTTACAATTCCATAAACAGTCGCCAGACCAAGCCCAGTCCCTTTTTCTTCTTCTTTGGTTGTAAAGAACGGCTCAAAAATCCTTGCTTGAGTGGATCGATCCATGCCGAAACCGGAGTCTGTAACAGAGAACATAACGTATATACCCGGTGAAAAATCCAGGTAAGTGGAGGAACTCGTCTGGTCTAAATCAAAATTTTTTGTTTCAATTACCAGCTTTCCTCCCTGTGGCATCGCATCGCGCGCATTGACTGCCAGATTCATTAAAACTTGTTCGATCTGGCCCGGATCTGCTTGCACCAAACCCAGTTCCGGCGCATAAATTGCTTTCAGTTCAATGTGTTCACCAATCAGTCTTTGCAGCATGTCTTCCATCCGGGAAATCGCCTGATTGAGATCAAGAGTCTTAGGCGTCAGAACCTGTCTGCGGCTGAATGCGAGAAGTTGGCGCGTTAGATTTGCGCCTCGTTCGGCGGCTTTTTGAATTTCCATGCTGTAGTTTTTTACAGGATGGCTTTCTGTAACATTCATCTGAATCAAAGCACCATAGCTCATCACTGCCATTAACACATTGTTAAAGTCATGAGCAACTCCGCCAGCAAGCTGCCCGATCGCTTCAATTTTTTGAGATTGAAGCAGACGTTTTTCGAGTTCCGTTTTTGCTTGTTCAACTTTTTTCCGTTCCAGATATTGTCCGATCTGACTTCCCAGGGAACCGGCCATATCGAGCAAACCCAGCTCCAGCGTTTGCGAAGTCACGCTAAAAAATTCCATAACACCCATCACCTCTCTTTCATTTTTGATGGGTGAGTAAAAAGCTGATTTGAATCCCGTCTTTTTGATGATTCGCACTCGCGAAGGTTCTTTCCAGATTTCCTGTTCTTCGACATGAACCGGCCGGCCGGTGGCCCACACTTGCCCGGGAAGTCCCTCCCCGAATTCAAATGTAAATTCATGGAGATTTGCTGCAAATTCTTCCAAATCCGCTCGCTGGTTGTGCCATACGTTGGAGCAATGAAGAACTCCCGTTTTTGGGTCCAGCGCCCAAAAAGCTCCTATGTCCCAATGTAATGTTTCGCAAATTGCTTGCAGGATCCGTGTGATGACTTCATCGATCGTTGCCGATTCAGCCAAAACGCGCGTCACCGCGAGTTGTACCGCCATCTGTTCTTCGACGAGCCGTCTTTCCGTTATATCCAGAGCGATGCTTCGAAAAGTCGAAATTCTGTCCTGTGAATCCCTGTCCACGGTTGAATTGACAAGAATTATTCTTTTGTCTCCTTTTTTCGTTCTTACTGTCAATTCATAGTCTCTCGCGTGTCCTTGCTCCCTTAAGACCTGCAAATATCTTGTGCGCTCTTCGGGCTCAAAAAGTATGTCTCGATGCATGATTACTTTAAAAAGTTCTTCCCGGCTGTAACCGAAGAGTTTTGAAGTCGCCGGGTTGAAATCAACGAATTTCCCGTCTTGCGTTGTCAGGAAAATTGCCTGTTCCGATTCTTCCACAAGGCGACCGTAACGTTCCTCAGATTGGCGAACAGCTTCTTCTGCGAGTTTCGTTTCTGTGATGTCGAGCCAGGAACCGATGATCTCGGTTTTATTCGCATTGACGTCGTGAATAATCCGTTGTTCATCCAGAATCCAGCGGTAGGTGCCATTTTTATGGCGAATTCTGTACTCCCGGGTGCTGTGAGTCTGGTCTTTAAATGGCTGACCGGAATTTCGAATACGATCCTCGGGATGGATTCTTTCATCCCACCATTGAGGGCTCAGTGCATCCTTGGGCGAATAGCCGAACACTCGCCGAATGTTGTCGCTAATCCAAATCGGAACAAAGGAGCCCTGTTCTGCACGGAGAACGTAAATGATAGAAGGGCTCATGAATAAAACGTGTTTCAAGCGATCCTGCGCGGCACGCGTCGTATCGATTTGCTCCAATAATTTCTCTTTGATTTCACCCAGCTGGAGATTCTTTTGTTCCAATTTGGCGACCACCTGTTCTGTATAACGTTTCATGGCTTCGAGTTCAGCAGGCGGGTTTGGCCGTGGTTTCCGGTATCTCGAATCTGTAAGCAATTCAGAAACTGCATCCAGGATGATTTGAGCGGAACTTGGTCTTGTGATGAATTTATCAGCGCCCAGATCGAGAGCAAGTTTTTGATCGCCGGCCGACATATAGGTGCTTGTGTAAATAATGAACGGGATGGTGCTTATTTTCGGATCTTTACGAACCCGGTAGCACAATTGATATCCATCCAGGCGGGGCATCTGGATATCTGCGATCACAGCATCGAAGCGTGTCTGAGCCAGTTTTTCCAACGCCATGATCCCATCTTCGGCTTCCATGACATCGATCGATTGATTTTCCAGAATCGCACGCAGCAATCTTCTATTAGCAGAAACATCGTCAACAATCAGAATCTTCATAGCGGCTGCCTGAAGGCCGGATAGGACAGGGGTAATTTCACGATAAAACTTGTGTCCGAGTTTGAGGTGTTTTCTACAACGAACGAACCGTGTTGCAATTCCAGAATCTTCTTTATCAATAACAGGCTGAGCCCTCCCTCACGATCCTCGTCTTCTGATCCAAGCATTCCTGTATTTGTGATCACCAATTCCAAATGATCGCCGGCTGCTTTTCTCATCACGGTATCGATGCGACCGCCGGAATCCGTAAACTTGATTGCATTCGATAGCAAATTGTAGAGAACCTGTTTGAATTTGTGAAGATCCAGATTGACCACACATTCTTCCGCAATATCCGTTCGTAACTGAACCTTTTTTTCCCTTGCAATAGCCGTAAAGATGGAGATGATTTGCTGAGCCGTAGCCTTTACCTCAAATTCTTCAGGGACAATCAGTAGCTTTCCCGAATCTAATTTTGCCAGATCCAATATCGTGTTGATTAGATTCAAAAGTTGTTTTCCGCCGGCTAAAACGTCGCTCAAATATGCTATTTGCTTGGCGGTTAGCGAACCCGGTTTATCCTCCAGTAAAAATTCGGTAAATCCGATAATACAATTCAACGGCGTACGCAACTCATGGGACATATTTGCCAGAAATTCAGTTGTTTCAGAAGCGCTTTTTCTGCGCAACTCCTCCAGTCGTTGTTGTTCTGACAAAAGGCGGATCGTGTTCAAAACCACAACTCCTTGTTCGTAGTTATGCGGGCTTAGATAAACTTCCACCGGAAGATGGTTCCCCTCTTTATTGGTTCTAATGCTTTCGTAAACAAAAGTTCCCTTTTGCAGCGCAAGATCAAGGGCTTTTTTGCTTTCTTCTTGATGACGCGTTGGGACAATCAGAGAGTGGATCGATTTACCCACGGATTCTTCTGAGGTGAAACCAAAAATGGCTTCTGCGGTATGATTCCAGAATAAAATGGTGCCTTCGGCCGAAAGCGCTGCAATTGCAAAGGGCGCTTTATTGACGAGCAACGAATGAAGATCTGTCATTCAGTAGTTCCTCGACAGACCACCCCCCGGTGTCACATTCGATCTGTCTAATCCTATATCATCTTAACATGGACATTATTGGTTTAATTCTTTTTCCCTTTGAACAATTTGCCTAGTTTGCGTCCTACAACTTGTAAGGGGTCGTTTCGATGAGCGATTTCCTGCAATTTTTTTGCTGAATGTCTGTCTCGTGGGTCTAACGAAAGAACTTTCTTATAGTGAAACTCGGCCAACGCTATGTTGTCAGATATCAGGTACAGGTCAGCCATATCTTTTAAAATGGCCAGGTTGGTTGGATTTAGTTCCAGAGCAGATTTAAGAGCCTTCATGGCGTCATACTTAAATCCCTGGTGTTTGGCCAGAGCTTTTCCCATGAGATGGTGAATCCTGAAATCCTGTTTGTATTCCAGTGCTTTCTTGCAATGCTGAACAGCCGCCCAAAAGTTTCCTTTGCCATATTCCTCCGCGGCTTGCCGGCACAATTGATCCGCTAAAGCCAAGGGCGGTTTTATGCCCGGATTTGAATCAGCCTTCTTCTGCTCCTTCGCCGGTTCGATTGCCTGCGGTTGCTGCTGCTGCGGTCTCTGATATGGAGGTGGTGTCTCTCTTACTTTTTCAATTCCGGGATCCACGGGCAGAGGTAAGGTATCTTCAAACTGTTCTAAACGAGCCAAATCGAGAGTCAGGAACAGATAGACCAGCCGGCAAAATATTTCACGGGGAAGATTCGAAAGGGCGTGCAAATCAGAGAAAGTGATTCCTCCATCTGTCTTCATTAGTAGAAAACGTTCAGATGCGCTCAAACGAACGTGTCTCAGTCTGCTGGAGCACTGCCGTGACATGACAATCCTGGTTTTTTCCTGAAGCACTTTTCTTGAAATTACCCGGAAATCTGTATGATGCCGCACTCCCTGCGCGATCACATCGCTCGCAGCAATCTGGATGTTGGGTTGTTCAGGGAATTCACCCTCTTCCACGATGAAATCACCAGCGACCCAGGAGAAAAGGGATTCGAGAATTTTCCATGCCAGACATTCGAATTCCACATTGAGACTCTCACGGTTCTCTTGTGCCACCATTGACATGGCGGACGAAAATTTCGTAAATAAATCGGACCGTGCCGTTTGAATCTTCCAGGCTTCATTTGGTTTCAATTGTTTTTCAGAAATCAAAAGATCGATGAATCGCTCTCCTTCCTGATTCGAAAGAACCGCGGTAATCGTTCCGGATTTAAAGTGGATCACTTTACTCAAATCGAGCCAGGTCAACGTGAGTCTACCGGTTAACTGCGATTTCCAAATCTCTCCCAGAACTTCCGCAAAGGAAGTGTCGTAAAGGTTCCCCCTCATTCGCACTGCCTTTTCTTTAGACAAGGGAACCACGATGCTGGATCGCGAAAGACTTCTTTTGGTCTCTTCCAGCTGATCGATGAGCTCGGAGTAATGCTGAACTCGCTTGTCCGGATCCCTTTCCACCATTTTACGAATCAGATTGTAGAGACTCATGGGAACAGCGGCGTTTAGCATTTCCGGTCCCGGAATGTCATCAGTGAGCTTTTTAGCGAATACCTCCTTCACCGTTTTTCCTGTGAAAGGCAAACAACCATAAACCAGCTCAAAGAACGTGATTCCCAGTGAATAGATATCGCAACGATGATCAATAGCACGATCGTGTAACTGTTCGGGAGCAAGGTAGGCAGGCGTTCCTACGATCGTATCGGAATTTTCCTGGAGCTCGCAATGCGTTGCTGCCAGTCCGAAATCCACGATTTTGATCCTGTTCTTTTCAGCAACCATCAGGTTAGAAGGTTTGATGTCCAGATGTACGACACCTTTTTCCTGCGCCTTCTTCAAGCCGACCGCCACCTGTTGCATAAAAAGGATTGCGGTTTCAGGATCCAGAACTTTCTTCTGCTTTAGAAGCAGATCGAGCGATCCCTCCGGTAAATATTCCATGCAAAAGAAAGGAAGATTGTTGCAAACATCAAAGTAATAGATGAGCGCAATGTTCGGATGACTGATGCTTGCCAGAAGACGAGCTTCTCTCTTGAACCTTTCCAGGTGTTCCATTTCTGCTGCGAGCGAACGGTTGATTACTTTGATGGCAACATAACGCTCCAGATGTTCATCTAAGCCTTTGAAGACACGCCCCATGGATCCTTCACCCAAAAGGGAGAGTACGCGATAAGGGCCGAGCAGTGAAGGAAGAATTTCTTCTGAATCAGAAACTTTTTCTTCGTACTGCACCTGCTGCTCTATCATGCTATTTTCGACTTGTTGTTCGTTTCTCCAGTCTTTCGCGTCTATTCCCAATCCGATTTTTCCAGCCGTACCACAGAGAATTTCTCCTTCCATCAATGTCATAGTGACCTGAAAATCCTCTTCGATTCCCAGCGACGTCCGGAGCGTCAAAACTGCGCTAAAGGAAACTTTTTCTGCAGATTGAGTCAAAAAACTTTCAAATTTTTCACGGTGCACTGAGTTTGCAATAAATTCAGAAAAACTGAAATTGATGAGATCATCTTTTTCATAGCCCAGTAGATG
>JBKKAT010000815.1:0-5996 GCA_046714535.1 Acidobacteriota bacterium
GGTCTGACCGAAGCCTTTTTGTTGAAGTGAGACTTCCGCGTTGGCCATCTCAGCCTCCAAACTAAGTCGGGAGTATACCGCACGGTCCGTAGCGTTTCAAGAACAGGAAGTGAATGCGATTCCTATCTTTACTTAGGATTTTGAACAGAATGCCGCGAAGAACGCAAAGAAAATAATGTTCCTCCTTCGCGTCCTTTGCGTACTTCTCTTCAGCCCTATTCCAACCCGAAAGCAAAATTATCAATGATGATGCGCGCGCTTTTCTACGCAACAATCACGATACTTACGATTTGGAGAAACAGGCAGTCTTCACTTCTTTTTACTGGGGGGCCGGGTTCATGTTGCTGGAGACCAGGAGCATAACCAAAACGTTTTTGCATGTTTGGCGCAACCTGGATCGTAAACGCGATTGTGATCATTTCAATCTTGATCGTGGACAACGCAACAGAAGGCTCAGACTGTGTTCACCGATGACGAAGGTATAGCCACGTTCGTAATCGACAAGGCTGGTTTTTGGCTCATTCGCTCCAATCACATGCTTCCGGCACAGGAGGACCCTCAGGCAAACTGGGAGAGTTTCTGGGCCAACTGCAGCTTCGCAGTGAAGTAAAAATCGCATCAGAAGGTCCGTTTGAACGCAGATCCGCTGCACTTCTGCGTTATGATGAACCTGTAATGAAGACAGTAGCTCAGCGAATGCGAAATCTCGCAGAACGCGAGATTTCGAACGAGGAACTGCAAGCGACCAACGATGTTCTCAGCACGCAAAAGGTAGCCATTTTCATTGTGGCTTACAACGCGGAACGTCATTTGGAAGGGCTGATAGACAGAATTCCTTCCACATTATTTGACCGATTCACTGAAATTTTTGTCATCGATGATAACTCTACGGATAAAACTTACGATGTGGCGAATCGAATCAGATCCAATTATGCAGACTCCAACATCAAAGTTTACCGGACACCTTTCAATCGTGGTTACGGCGGGAATCAGAAGCTCGGATATCTTTACTGCATCAAAAACAAGTTTGATATTGTGGTGCTTCTGCATGGAGATGGACAATATCCACCGGAATACATCTCCAGAATACTGGCCCCTTTCAAAGAACCGGACGTGGATGCTGTTTTCGCTTCCCGAATGCTGAATAAAAAACAGGCGCTTCAGGGCGGAATGCCTTTTTATAAATGGATCGGGAACCAGATACTAACTGCTTTTGAGAACCGGATGTTGAGTCTGCGCTTATCCGAGTTTCATACGGGATTTCGTGCTTACAGAGTGTCGGCGCTTGAAAAAATTCCAATGGAATTCAATTCTGATGATTTCCATTTCGATACAGAAATCATTATTCAGGCGGTTGCGCACAAGTGGAAGATTCCGGAAGTTTCCATCCCGGCTCATTATGGCGATGAGCAATGCCATGTGAACGGTTTTACGTACGCTTACAACTGTGTAAAGGCAGTCCTGAAATATCAACTGGTAAACATGGGACTCTTCTACCAGAGAAATTTTGATTTCAAGCTGTTTGAAGTCGACAATTACCAGTTTAAGAAAAGCTCGAATTCGTTACATCAATACGTCCTGAGGACATTACCCCTGGATCCTGAGATGACGACGGTTGAGCTGGGAGCCAATCGTGGTCTTTTGAGCAGCGAGATCGCCGAGCGGGTGGGAAGCCATATCGCTGTGGATCAATTCAAACCGGATCTGGCCGGTGGGTCTGAGGCGTTGATTGCCAATTTGAACGGGAAATTCTCGCAACAATTTGAAGACCGCAAGTTTGATTGCTGCGTTGCGCTGGATGTGATTGAACATCTGGATGAACCGGAGAACTTTTTGAAACAGGTCTTTGAGATGATAAAAGTTCATGGAATGCTTTTCATCAGTACAGCCAATGTTTGTTACCTGCCGGTCCGTCTCTCTTTGCTTCTCGGCCAATTCAATTACGGAAAAAGGGGAATTCTGGATATGACGCACAAGCGTTTGTTTTCTGTTTCCAGCTTCCGTAGATTAGTTGGGCAATACGGTTTTCGAATGAAATTGCTGCATGGATTCCCTCCTCCTATCGTGGATATGGTAAGCGGCAGCCGGATCATGCGCTGGATGGAATCGATTCACGCGTGGTTGTCTAAACATTTTCCGAATCTTTTTGCGTACAATTTTCTGGTAATTGCTGAGCGTATGGACGGCCTGTCTGAAATTTTTGAGCAAACCGTCCCCGATTTGAAAGTCGAACAATCCGTCGCACCCAAAAATACAAGTCTCATCACCTAAGGGAGCGCCGACAGGCTGTTGAAAAATCCGGATGCGGCATGGTCGTGGTGCGGGCGACTCGCCCGCCAGCGACGATAGTGCACCAGCTTGTTTTTGCGGACGGGTCGTCCGCACCACTTTTTCAACAGCCTCAGTCCCCTATGCAGGCCGGAGGCCTGCGCTCCCCTATGCGGGCATGATACCCGCGCTCCACTGATTTTCCTCAACTATAATGTCAATTCAATGCAGCCGGTCAATTCAAAGTATTTCGCGTTATTAAAGGAAATTGCGGTTTGTCAGTTTAAGCTGAAGGATCAAAGCACTTTCTTCGGTTTTCTCTGGAGCTTTCTGCACCCTTTGCTTATCCTTCTGGTTCTTTTTCTTTTTTTCCAGAGAATGGGGCAAACCGTCGCGCATTATCCTATTTATCTTTTGATTGGAATTATCCATTTCACCCATTTTTCAAACAGTACGAGCGCTTCCATGTCGGTATTGCAATCGATGAAGCAACTTGTCACGAATGTGGTAATGCCGAGAGAACTTCTGGTGATGGGGTCGGTCCTGGCAAATACCGTCGATTTTTTTATTTCGATGCCAATCTGCATTGCGATTGCCTACTTTTCGGGAATTCCGATTACGTGGTCGCTGGCGTTACTCCCACTTCTTTATCTGATAGAGATACTGCTGGTCTTATGGGTTTCTTTTTTTATGGCCTGCCTGTATGTATTTGTTAGAGACACCGGTCACATTTATCACGTATTCTTGCGCGTATTATTTTTCATGACTCCGATTTTTTACACAGAAGGCTTCCTGGGAAACGGCGTAGCCAGATACATTCTCATGCTGAATCCATTGGCATATGTGATTCGCTTCGCGCGATCATTGATTATGGATCAACAGTTTTCGCTGCCACGCGATTTCATTTTGTTTATTGTTGTAAATGCAATTCTGGTCGTCATAAGCTTTTACACTTTTAAAAAACTGGAGCCAAAATTTGCTGAATATGTCTGAAAACAACCCGGTACTGCGAAGTGAATCGCTCTGCAAAACCTTTCTGCCGGATCGAAGACGGTTCACTGTTTTTGGAGCGTTGAAACATCGCATCCGCAAAACCCCCGGAGCCGGTGAGCCATATTTTGCTCTGAAAGACATCGGGTTTGAGATCTCGCGAGGGGAGAAAGTGGCGGTCATTGGAGATAATGGAGCCGGTAAATCCACTTTACTCAGATTGATTGCCGGAATCTATGAGCCAAACGCGGGGAAATTGAGTGTGAAGGGAGAAGTGACTCTTCTTGCCGGACTTGGGATCGGAATGATCGAAGAGCTCAGCGTTACCGAAAATTTATTCCTGTACGGAATGATTCATGGCATGGAACGACAACAAATCGAAAAGGCAATCGGTGAAATGATCGAATGGGCGGAATTACAGAATTTTACGGAATCGAAGCTCAAACACCTCTCATCCGGCATGAAAGCGAGACTGGCCTTTTCAGCAGTTAGATACATTGAAAAAGATGTTTATCTTTTCGATGAGGCGTTGGCCGCAGGCGATAAGAACTTTAAAGAAAAGTGCGCGCTGGTGTTCCACGGTTACAAAGAAACGGATAAAACATTTCTGATAGCTACACATGACATGAAGTTTGCGAAATCATTTTGCAATAAAGCACTGTGGTTGCATAAAGGCCGGCAGATGTCTTTCGGCGATTCGGAAGAAGTTGTTGTCCGCTATGAGGAGAGCAGGCCAAAATGAACAATGGTTTCCTCGACATACTTTATGTGGGAACGCTTCCTCCTCATCCCGGAGGTTCCGCCATTGTCGGTTATCAACTGCTGGAAGGCTTTGCGCGGTTGGGTCATAGGGTACGTGCGATAGCTCCGATTACGCCGGACCGGGAGGATACGTTCACATCTTCGTATCCGGAAATCGACGTCAGGCGGATTGTGTTACCGCATTTTGAAATGCCCCCTCATTTTCCTTATTCACCTGAAACCATCGCACTCGAAAAACTAGGCATTGAACGGGAAATGAAAGAGATGATCCGGCAGAGAAGACCGGACTTGATCGTGATTGGCAGAGAAACTTATGTTCGTTACGTTCCGGACATCGCCAATGCTCACAGCCTTCCTTGTTTATTGATGATTCATGGCGGCCTTACGCATGGAATTATTGATGGTTCCCACGATCCTCAACTGGCAGCGCAATTGCTGAGCGAATATAGAAAAGCCGATGTGGTGATTACTCCCGCCGGGCACATGGCCAGCAAGCTTCGGAATCTCGGTCTTGAAGTTTCGGTTATACCAAATGGCGTAAATCTTAAATTGTTTTCGCCGGGTCTTGACGGTTCCAACGGCGTGGTTGCGATGTATATAGGCCATCTGCGGCCGCTGAAAAGGCCTTTGGATTTCGTACTCGGTGCTGAACTGGCCTTGCGAGAACGAAACGATCTCTCTTTTGTTGTGGTTGGAAAAGGTCCGTCGCGCGAGAGGATGGAACGCACATGCCAGGAAAAGGGAATCGCAGCAAAATTTCGATTTGTGGACTGGGTTCCTCACAGCGAAATCCCTGCCCATCTAAACAGCGCCACGATTGTTGTCACACCAACTCAAATCGAAAATCAGTCGCTCATTCATCTGGAAGCTCAAGCGTGTGGACGTTTGCTCCTTGCATCCGATATTCCTGCCGCGCGCGAAGTAATCATCGATGGCCAGACCGGATTGTTATTTCCACTCGGCGATGTTGAACAGTTGTCTTTAAAACTTTTACAAGCGGCATCGGATGTTGAGCTCAGGAAGTATATCGGCCGTAACGCAAGGTCTGCCGCGCAAAAATATTCGATGGAACGGACAGTTGCGTCTTATATCGAGATCATGCAGGAGATGATTCACAAACGTTGAACAGGCACGCTCATGAGTGATCTGATCATTGCAGCGGTTCCCGCAGAAATAGTCTATCCGTTAAGACAATCGATTTTACGTCCGGAGAAACCATACGAATTTTCCGTGTATACCGCGGATAACAGCGAATCAACTCTTCATCTAGGCGCATTCTTAAATGGAGAATTGGTCGGCATAGCATCCGTCTACCTGGAAGCCCCTGAAGGCCGGTCCGTCGCGGGTGCGTGGCGTCTTCGCGACATGGGAGTGCAGGAACCGTTACGACGAAAAGGTTTTGGAAGCGCTCTGCTGGATGCCTGCGCTGCACACATTTCCGCGAATCATGGAGCAGTCTTTTGGTGTTACGCGCGGAAACCTGCTATCCCATTTTATCTGGCCCGGGGATTTCAGCTTGATGATCGTCCTTTTGAAATGAAGGGGTTCGGCCAGCGCTTCTATATGTGGCGTTTCTTGAACGACGACCGGCCCGATTAACGATACTCATCCGCGCCAATATCGGCACGCGGGCCTTGCGGACGTAACTGTAAATCGATGTCGTCACCAACATCGGCAGTGGAAGTGCCGCGGTCAATTACAGCAATAGCCGCTTCTGTAATGTGAAAGTCTCCTCCGGTCATGTTCAAAAACCAATTTGCTTTTGCAAAAGTAACATTGGATACAACAGTTCCAGTTGCCTTGTTCCGCGAAGTGATTTCTGCGTCCGTTAAATTGTTTGCAATTTCAACCCTTCTTGTATCCGGAAAACGATATTCAATCGCATTTTTGAAAGTTCCGCTCAAAATGATTGTGTTGTTTAAGACTTTGGTGTGGGGTGAATCCGCTATATAGATGGCAACATCTCCGCTCTCCGA
>JBKKAT010000816.1:0-3971 GCA_046714535.1 Acidobacteriota bacterium
TTCCAGTCCTCATCAGAACTGAAATGCAGCAGATAAAAACGTGGATGAGATCTTATGAACAGGTCATAGGGTTTCACGTTTTGCAGTTGCCACCAGGGTTTGAGATCGAGGAGGCCGCGGTCGATCGTATCATGATTTATATACCGCACGGATGCTTCAGTGTCCGCCGCATAAAATACTCTTTTGGCCAGAGTTTTCGGGGCGTAATGCTGGATCCGCAGAAAAATGTGCGAATAGGAGCAGACGACCGGCAAGTCTTTTCCCGCATGAACCTGCAGAAACTTATTGGTTTGAGTCAATTCATGTTAATCGTCTGTCCATATGGAGAAACTGGAAACGGAACGAATGACGAAAACGATCAGGAAACAAGCGAGCATTACGAGCGCGAACCTTTTTTGGTTCTGGAGCAAACTCACTGAAACAACAATCAAGATGCTGACACCAATGATGGCTGGTAAAGCATACCGGTCTACAAAGACTCCTGTAAAAAGTTTTGCACCGAGAACAGCTACCACTGGAATCAGGACGAAGCAAGCGGCGGCTGCCAGTTCATGCCGTTTGAAGGAATGGACAGCCGTCTCAGAATCATTCCTGAATCCAAAGAGAAAAATAGCAAATGAAGCTGCAAAAATTAAAGGGACGGCAGTAGAATCAAGCAAGGTTTGATAGAAGTTAAAAATATCGCTCCAACCCGCTTTGCTATAAAAGGTCGACGCATAGGAGAGTGAACCCTGAAGTAAGGGCAGGAATAATAGAAGGGGAAGCAGAGAAAGAAAGAAGGTAATCCAAACCGGGATATCGACGCGGCCCGGCGGACGGCTTCGCACCATTTCCCCTACGACAAGGGGAAAATAAGTCAAAATACCGTAGTAATGACTCATCCAGACGCCGAATAGGCTAACACCCAAACCGATCAAACTTATCTTTCGATTGCGGCCTTCCGCAAGGGTCTGCCAGCAAAGAAAAGCAAGCGCGCTGAAACCCAGAACAAGTGCATAGGGACGCGCTTCGTAAGAGTAATCAAAGGCATCCGTGAGCCAGGGGAAAATCATGGCAAGGCATCCATAAAGCGGAGAGAGCCTTTTCGAAACAATCCGGTAAAGACAGAAACACATCAAAAAGAAGCCGAGCGTTTCAGGCAGCCGAACCGAAATGTGATTTTCACCAAACAACAATAGTGACGCTTTCGTTAAGATGATTGAGCCGGGCGGGAGTTGATCTCCGCCGGTTCTTAGGGCCCACCACAAATCCGGCCAGACATTTAGCCGGGAGAAATACAATGTGTACATCTCATCATTCCAGAACACTTTCCGGAAGGAAAGTAACCCTGAGACGATAAAAAACAGGATGGACAATCCCCAAAACAAATAGGATTTCTTGGTCTCTAGAGCGTCCGCGACCCGGTCAAGAATGGGGACAGGATCCTCTCTGTTTTCTACTGCAGAAAGCATCTAAACAATGTACAGCAGGAGTCCGGTTTGATTGTTTGACATAATGGGGTCGCGCGCTGACAATGTTACCATGACAGAAGAGATTATTTATTCACTCGTCTTCCCTCTCAAGGATGAAGAGGCAAATATACCGGCTCTTCTGCAACAGGTTTCCAGTTTTTTGAAGGAACTCGACGGCCCGGCCGAGGTAATTTTTGTAGATGATGGAAGCACTGACCGGAGCGTCGAACTGCTGCGGGAATATCAAAAGACGGATTCAAGATTCATTCTTGCAGAATTATCCAGAAACTTTGGGCATCAGATCGCGATTACCGCCGGCCTGGATTTGGCTAGAGGAAAAGCGGTGATTGTTCTTGATTCTGATTTACAGGATCCTTTGCCGGTTGCACACGCTATGATTCAGGAATGGAAGGCCGGATATGAGATTGTTTATGGTGTGCGGCAGACAAGAAAAGAAGAAAACGCGCTCAGACGACTCATTCCGTGGATTTTTTACAGGACTTTGAATCGAATCACGGAAGTAGCCATCCCTGTCGATGTCGGCGATTTTCGTTTGATCGACCGTAAGGCGGTAAATGCGTTTCGAGAGATGAGGGAGAGGAATCGTTTCGTGCGTGGCATGTTTGCGTGGATCGGATTCAGAGCCAAAGCTGTGCCTTATATTCGGGAGGGGCGTCAAGCAGGGAAATCCAAGTACGGCTGGGGGAAACTTTTGATACTGGGGATCAACGGCATTCTAAGCTTCTCCAGTTTTCCAATGAAACTTTCGATTGGCACGGGAGGTTTGTTCACTACGTTGTCCATTCTTTTCGCATTTCTTTACGCAGTTCTGAGTCTGGCAGGATCTTATAACTGGAACTGGCAGGCATCCATTATATTGCTTATTACCTTCCTCGGCGGAATGAATTTGTTCATGCTGGGGATCCTTGGGCTGTACGTGACCAGGGTGTACGATGAGGCACGAGCGAGGCCGCTCTATATCATCCGAAATCTCTATCGCGCCAAATAAAGGAGCGCAGGCGTCCCGCCTGCATTATGGGCCGCGGACGTCTCGTCCGCAGTGCCAAAACGCTACCATTTCGGTTCAAAATGGTTCAAAACGATATCATTTTGGCACTTAGCTAAAAGATCGGTACTCCCACGCCTTCTTTACTTTCAGGGCACGCGAGTCCGTAGTGAGGATTGTTGTTTCGGAAGTAGTTCCGCGCATCTTCGGCATTCTTCAGCTGTTGCGATACTTTTCGTCCGTAATGATAGATGTACAGTTTGTTGTATGGGTAAGAGGTGACTCCGCCATACAAGATCGTTTCCACTCCCTTCTCCGTGACTTTTGCCGTCGGTCGGATGACATCCCCATTCAGGCTGTAGTCCCGGTAAAAGAGTCTCAAAGCGCCTCCCACATCCCAATCCGCTTCAAACACAATTCCGGGTCCAACATAAGGACAAACTCCGTCCAGGAGCACCGTGCTATTTGGTGGGAGTGACGGATACTGTCGCCGGATATCCGATAAAACTTTTTCCTGCTCAGAATATGCCACAATCCAAAAATGTGCGATGGTATATGTAATCAAAATTCCGGCGCCGCAAAAGATGGCAATGACTGAACAGAAGAGAGCAGCACGAATGCGTTCTGATCGAAACTTGCCTGCTATCCAACCAATGAATCCACCAGTAGAAAGCGCGACTCCCACTGTTGCCGCGATGGAAGTCCGGTTGTTCAAGCCGGCCGGCGTGGGGTCAGCGTTCTCGTTTGTGATAAATATCACGTAACCCAGAACAAAAACAAGCAATCCGCAAACAACCAGATTCAGCATCCGATACCGGCCCAACTCTGACGTCCCTGATCTATTCGCGACGCGATATAAGTACACAAATACGGAAATACAAACACATAAACTAACGGCAATTATTTTCCAATCGAAATAATCTTTGAGAATCTTTCCAACTACAAAGGGCAGTTCAATTCCATACTTACCATAACTTACAGCCAGAGCGTCCACAAGGAGGCCGAAGAACCAGAGAACATGATCCATTGGTTCTTGCAGGATCACACGCGTGGTGGTGACTGCTTTGAAGAGGAGTACGAGAACCAGTGCTGTAGCATTCAAACCCAGAAGCCAGAGGAGTTTCTTTCTATCAATACTCTGCTTCTCTACATTCCATTTTCCGTTTTTCCTCCAGATCAGAAAAAAGTACAGCGGATATAACGGTAGAAAAACTTCGTAAGCGAGAGTCCCTGTTAGAAGCAAGATTATGCTGAGCGATTTCCAAAACCAGACGCGTGCGCCGGTCAGCATTCGCAGATCGCAATAGAAGCCTGCAAAAAATGCGGTCATGCTGAGATTGGCGCAAAAAAGAATTGGCCAGAAGCGATCCGTGGAATAGTGAGGCACAAGGCCGAAAAGCAGTGGCACCGAGAGCCGTATCAGGCGCGTCTGGTTCAGTTCCTTCAGAACAGCATAGAAAGAAAGGACACCCGCAAGAAAAATGAAGTGATTTACCAGATGCCAGCCAGGCGGA
>JBKKAT010000817.1:0-5343 GCA_046714535.1 Acidobacteriota bacterium
CTAGATTGCAGATTGAAATTGTCCGATTTAAGATTGACGAAACCTTTGACGAACAGCCGTGAAGCAACAAGAAATGAAAACGCGTACAAAAGAGTACGCAAAACGGATCATCAAGCTATGCAAAATCGGGGCTCGTCTTGGAAGAAGCAGACGAATGTCTTTATTGGTTGGAAATTGTCGCTGAAACCAAACAGATCCAACCTTCTCTTTTGGAATCCCTTATGAAGCAAGGAAATGAAATCGTCGCTATCATAGTTGCCAGTATCAACACCTCAAAACGCGTTAAGTAATCAAGCGCTCTATCAATTTTCAATTATTCAATTTCAATCTGAAATCAGTAATCTAAAATCTAAAATTCTTGTTGCGTAAACAAGACCCATAGTAACGCGAAGATGGGTTTGACGCTTACCGGTGGATGGAGAGGTTCTCGAACGGGATGATGGGGAAAAAGTAATTCAGGTCGAGGCCTTCCACTTCAGGACGCACGAAGCCCTGGAATCGATCATGCAGCAATGGAAAGACGATTGCTCGATTGCGAATCCCTTCTTCAATGCGGCGGTAAAGGGAATGGCGAACATCGGGATCAGTTTCCGTTCGTGCCCTTTCGATCAAGAGGTCAATTTCCGGAGTACTGGTGCGGTGATTCCATATTCCGCCTGTTGAGTGTAGCAACGGGTAAACAACACCATCGGGATCCGGATAATCGGCGACCCAACTGACAAGAACGAGATCCTCGTCCATTGCTTTTCCTGAGACAATGTCTTCCGCAGACATTACCGAAACCTTGCATTGAATACCCATTTCGCCCAGAATCCGGAAAATTTCCTGACAAAGGTCCGCATTTGAATCCTGCCAACGATCGGAAACTGTTACTTTGATTTCGATATTGTCAAATCTAGCGCGGGAGGAACGATATAACGGACGCTCCGGCTCATAGCCAAGAAGGGCGGGTGGAGTCAACGTTCGTGCAGGGGTTGCAAATCTGGAGTTGCGACCGATGAGTGTTTCCACATCCAGAGAATCCATGACTGCCTTCCTGCTTTTTTCATCAGCAAAAAATCCCTTCTGCGTATTCGGGCAAGCGTAAAGCGTGTTTAACCATGCGATTTCTTTGTATGTGGCTGCAAATTGTGGATCATGAAGAAGCGCTTGTAGATCGGTGGCGTCCAGAAAAAAAGCCAGTGAGAATTTTCCGCTTTTCAGGCCGGACACCGAATCTGAAGAGTTCACGTTGTAAGTAAATTCAAGATATTCGCTTTTTGGAAATCCGGCGCGCCAGTACCACGGGTTGGCCTCCAGCTTCAAAGATTTATCCGGTTCATAGGATACAATCCGGAAAGGACCTGTCCCGGTAAGTCCTTGTTGCCACGATCCTTGAAAATGATCCAACCCTTCCGGCACAATGGCCATGGAACCACTTGATAACATGGCGGGGAAGAAGGAGAGGGGTTGTTCTAAGTCAATCCAGAAATCCTGAGCGGATATAATATGGAAGCCTTCTAATTCGCGCGATTTTCCTTCCAGTAAATTTTGTCCTCCTCGAATTGCCGAGAGGTAGTTGCGCATAGCGCTTTGTTCGTTCAGCAAGTAACGTTCAAAAGTGTAACGCACGTCCCGCGAAGTCAAACGCTTTCCGTCATGAAACCGTACGCCATCCCGCAAATGGAAACGGTAGCGTTTTCCACCCTCTTCTGTTTGAAAGGAAGAAGCGAGCCACGGAATAATTCGAGCCCCCTCCGCTGCGCGTGTTAACGTCTCGAAGATCATTTCATTCGGTAAGGATTCCATCACAGTGGAAACCAGGGACGGATCGAGATTGGAACTCTTGCTTAAGATCGGGACGCGAATGATCCCGCGCTCGGGACGGCTCGTTCGCACGGCCGGCGCTTTCCCCTGTTTTGTCAGCTCGCTGTAATTGACGTAAGGAGCATTGCTGGAAAGCTTGAGGTTCCCGACTTGTGGTGAAGCAAGACGATAATTTACATCATGGAAAAGCGGAAAAAGATTCGCCGATTGAATGAATAGATCTTCCAGTTTCCTGTACATCTGTTCCCGTTTTTCCGGACTCTCTTCCAGCCGGGCTGCAGTCATGAGAGCATCTAATTCTTTCGAAGAATAATATTTCCGGAATTCTCCTATCTCCGAATGAAAGAGGCTATACGTAAAAGCATCGGGATCCTCATAGTCGCCAATCCAGCGAATGAATATCAAATCGAGTCCTTCGTTTTCGGTAATCGATTTCAAGAACCGTTCCGTTGACGGCGTTTCCTCCACGACTTCAACACCAAGATCGGACCAGATTCGAAAAAGTGAATTCAACAAAGAGGAATAGCGGGTGCGTGTTGCCGGATTGTTTGCAAGCTTCAGGCGAACCGGAGTAGAAAAGCCGCATTTCGCGATCAGTTCCTTCGCTTTTTCGATGGGGATGGGAGAACGTCTTCTTCCGGGATCATGCCCGAAAATCCCGGGTGGTAAAAATCCTTCGGCTGGCTGAGCAAGACGGCCGAGTGCGCTGCGGACCAGATCCTGTGTACGCAAAATTCCTGTCAGTGCCTTGCGAAATTCCGGTCTCGAACAAAATGGACTCGACTGGTTGAAAAGAATGAACCAGACATTTTTTAAAGGCGCTTCTACATACGTCGTCTGAAGGTGCCGTTCCCGAAAGATGGTATCAAGGTCTGAGGGCTGTAATTCGCGGACGAGGTCGAATTTACCGGAACGGAAACCTTCCATCATCGCAGTAAGGTTGCCGGCAACTCGAAATTGAATGGAATCGAGATGAGGCGGTTTTCCTTTCCAGTAAGTTTGATTCTTTTCCATCTGCACGCCTTCGGATGTGAGCGAGGCGATTTTGAAAGGGCCGGTGCCGAGCAATCCCTTTCAAACTGCGATGCGGGAGTCGGTCAGGAGCGCAGGGTAAATGGGAAGGCGTTCCTGCAAATGAATCTGGATTTCGTGATCCGAAAGAACGATCAGTTCGCGAATCGCGGCGAGTCCGGGTGGCAAAGCATGATCGCAGGCGGCGATTGCGTTTTCGATCGACGTCTTAAGTTCTTGCGCTGTCAGTTTGCTCCCATCGTGGAAAGTGACTTCTTTCCGCAACACAAAAAGAAACGAAGCGCCATCATTTTGCGCTTCCCATCTTTCGCAAAGATGGGGAAACACCGATCCTTGCTCATCCGTGTTCACGATCGTTTCAAAAACGTTGGAAAAAACTTCCACTTCTTCTAATAACGTAGCATTGACTGGATGGCGCGATTGAAACGTGCTGGTAATCGCGACCGAAAGGTTGCCCCCTTCAACGATTTGTTCGATCCTTTCCTCGCTTCGCGGTTTTAAACTTTCCAGTTGATCCTGATATTCGCGAGCTTTGACGAAATCCCCACGCAAATTCGAAATGGTCGCTCCCAGTGATAGCAGTTTGGCGAGAACTGTTTCATCCTGGAGATCATTCGCGCGGTCGATTCCTTTTTCAACCCATCGTCTGGTATCTTCCACTTTTCTTCCGAGCCAGGCTGTTTCTGCCGCGGCAAGGATTGCGAGTAGTGCGCGCGATCCCTGGCCGGCTTTTTCAAAAAGCCGGATCGCTTCTTCCAGCTCCCGGAGCGCCTCATCGACATTTCCTTTCATCCGGTAAGCGCCGCCGAGCAATGCTTTTGCTTCTGCATTGCCCGAAGGATCATTCCCACCGGTGTACTCCAGAAAATCGAGAACCGTCTGCAAAATCCGGATCGTATCATCGGGACTCAACGCTTCGAGCGATTTTCGCGCAAGCAAAAACCCGAACTGGATCACTTTTTCCGGAACGTCCGCTTGCGAATAATGTTCGAAGAGCGCTCCATACACACGCTCGAGCCGTCCTTCGTTGTGTTTCTCCAATTCGTCGGCATACTTCCTGTGCAGCAGTCTTCTCCGCAAGCGGGGAACGTTGCCGTAAAGTACGTCCCGCAGCACACCGCTGGAAAAAGAAAAACGCAATCCGCGCGATTGGCGGTCTTCTTCCAGGAACCCGGAAATCATCAATTGTTCCAGATTGTTTTCCAGATCGGTTTTATCGGGCGCCATCATTTTCAAATCACCAAAGTCGAATGTTTTTCCCAAAACCGAAGCGGTGGATAGGATTTCGCGCTGCTCCGCCGGCAATCGGTCGACTCTTTCCTGCACCGTTTCCTGGATCGTCGCGGGAAGTTGATCCACAGAAAAAGCGGTATCGCTCGAAAGTTTGTATACGCCGGTGTCATCTTGAACGATTCCACCGGAATCGATCATCGATCTTACTAATTCATTCGTAAAGTAGGGATTTCCTTCCGTGGCTTCGTAGAATTTCTTTGCGAGCTCATCATCGAGTCCAGCGCCGCCCATCAGTTTTTGCAAAAAAAGAAGGTGGGAAGAAGGGGAGAGCGGTCCGAGTTGTATCAGAGCAAAACGTTTGTCTCCTTTGAATCCGCTGATGGTCTTGTGAATCGGGTGGCGTTTATCCACTTCGGTGGTGCGGTACGTTCCCACAATCAAAGTGGGTGTAGGAGCGAGCCGCCGCACGATATAATCCAGCGCTTCCACAGAAACGTCTGCCACATGCAATTCTTCCAGCAGAATTACGAGCGTTTTTCCGGCGGCCATTCGCGTGATGGTTCGCGCGAGAAGCTCGAAGATGTAGCTGCGGTCCTCAAATTTCTTGTCTTGCCGGGTCGATACACCCGGTCCACTTGTCGTAGAGGCAAGTTCGCGAATCTCCGCGAGCACCGGGAACAGGGAAGACAAATCTCCGGCAAGATCAGAAAAATCAGCCGGTGTAGTTGAAGATGATTTGTTTCGAAAATATTCCTGGATGGTTTCGCTGTACGCCTGATAAGGGAGCGCGCGATCGATTTCCGCAAAACGGCCGTGAAGCACATTCACATTCCGGACCTTTGCCAGAGTCTCCAGCTCATCCAGCAGACGGGTTTTACCAATTCCGGCTTCACCGCCCATCAGCACCAGCTGGCATTCGCCGGACATCGCTGCGTTCAATCTTCTTTGCAGCTCTCCAAATTCTTTATCGCGTCCAACAAAAGGCCGCGCTGTGGGGCGCTGATACTGAAGACTCATGGCCGATGCGGTGGGCAGCATCGTGATGTATCGACCGCTGTTTACAAGCTGCGTCCGGTATTTTGAAAGCGTGTCGTAAAGCTCCTTTCCGGTTGGACGCTTCCGCGGATTTTTTTCCAGACAACGCAAAAGTAGTTCTTCGATTTCTGTATCCAGTTGTGGTTGCAACGTTCGCGGCGGTAACGGAAGCTCGTTCGTGATGCGGTAGACCAGCTGCTGCACTTCGCCGGTAAAAGGAGGTTGCCCGGTTAACGC
>JBKKAT010000818.1:0-3247 GCA_046714535.1 Acidobacteriota bacterium
CGGTAGTGTGAAACGGTTTCGCCAATCATTCGTAGAGTAGAGATTCTAACGCAAAGACGCTAAGACGCTAAGTTTTTGTTTTTGCGGATTAGCGAATTTGCGTTGAATTGCATATTGTAAGGCATACCGTTCCGGCATATCATTATATGTATGAGAACGACGATCGAGATTGATGACCTTTTGCTGGAGGAAGCGAAAAAGGTCTCGGGGGCACGCACAAAAAAGGAGACGGTCGAAATGGCGCTGGACGAGATGATCCGGCGGTGGAAAGCGAAGAAATTATTGCAATTGGAAGGTAAGGTATCTCTGTCATTTGATCGGAAAGAATTGATCAGAAGAAGAAAAAAGGATGTACCTGATCGATAGCTCCTTGTGGATCGAATTTTTGCGGCCGCATGGCTCCCTGAAGGCCAGGGAGACAATACGCGGAATTCTGCAAAAGGAAGAAGCATTTGGTTGTGGAATCATTCTGGTGGAGGTTTTGCGCGGCGCGCGAACTGATACGGACTTCGATGACTTAAAGGAATCGATGGACGCATTGCCACAACTCCCCATTGACGAAGAGGTGATTCAACGCGCAGCCCGGTGGGGATTCTTAATGGATAGAAAAGGGAAAATCATATCAACAACCGACTTGATCATTGCTTCGTGCGCCTTTGGCCGTGCAACGCTCCTGCATGCGGATTCAGATTTTGAGCGAATCGCCTCGGAGTTTCCCTTGAAGCAGGAACGCTTACTTTAAATCAGGTTAGGTATCTATAGATTGGTATAGGCTCTATCAATCTTCAAATCAAAAATTTCAATGTGAAATCTTTCATCTGAAATCCGCAATTAAACAGGCAGTTTCATTTTTTTTAGGAACGCGGGCCAGCGCGGTCGCTATGCAGACTGCGCAGCAGCGGATCGCCTTCTTAGAAGCAAGCTCTCGATACGGCATCAATTGCTTCTGAAGAGGCTTGTACGAATCAAGAGTTGGCGCGAGGGTTTTCTAAATGCTTTTGCATCTCGTGTGTGACCCCTTCAAGTGACGTTTGTGAAAAAGATGGACAGGTCACGCACATAGATTTTATTTCTGACGGAGAACAATATAGCGGAAAGAGAATGAAATTAAGCCCTGGTAATGTTCGCGGGATGAAGCTTCACCGCCGAAGACGCCGAGTACGAGAAATATCCCGGTGGTCTCTGCGTCCTCTGCGGTGAGCGATACGAGACTGTGCAGGCCCGAACCGGCAGGACGCTAAGACCTACATTTGTGCCGGCTTAATAATTGCGAACACGGCGCCTTGCGGATCCTGAAGGATCGCGAAGCGGCCGACATCAGGAATATCCATCGGCCCGTTCAGGACTTGGCCGCCGCCTGCTTTTGTTTTGTTTATAGCGTCATCTGCATTCGCAACCGCGAAATAAGGCACCCAATGAGGTGGAATTCCTTTCATCTCCGGTGTGAGCTGGTACATCCCGGCAATGCCTTTTGAATCGTGTTTAAAAATGGTGTACTTCATCGGTCCGCCCGGCATCAGTTCGGTCTGCCATCCGAAAAGAGCCGTATAGAACTTTTCTCCACCCTTTTCATCCGCAGTTCCGAGCTCGTTCCACACAAGCGATCCCACGTCATCGCGCATCTTTACACCCGTGCTTTGTCCGCTTTGCCAGATGCCGAATTTTGCACCTTGCGGATCCTCAATCACCGCAAAACGTCCTGCTTGTGGAACATCCATTGGCTCAACGATCAACTTTCCACCAAGCTCTTTTATGTTGCGTGCTGTATCATCTGCGCTTTGCACTTCAACGTAAGAGAGCCAATTTGGTGGAACACCTTGACTCACCTGATCCGGCATCAATTTATAGAGTGCTCCAACGTCCTGTCCTTCTAATTGCAGAATCGTATAAGTAAAATCCGGTCCCATGGGGATGTCCATGGCTGTCCAACCGAATAATGATTGATAAAACTTCTTTGCGCCTGAGGTATCTGACGTCCCGAGTTCGATCCAGGAAAAAGTACGTGGTGAGTGTCTTTTGATATCTTTCATAATAGGTTCCTCCTGAACTTAAGTTTATAGAGATTTTGTTAAGGATGCATTTCAGAAGTGTTTGCTGAGCCAGTCCTCAATTTGTTTCAGATGGTGGACGTAGTCTTCAATCAGTTCATCCATGCTGTTTCGAATCGTGATCACAGCTTCTTTGTGCCTGATGCCATAATCGTGATCCCATTCTTCGGGACTCAGCGTCCGGAGAAAGTCGACCAGTTCCCCTTCGGAACTGTGCATTTCATCCAGCAGTTCCTCGCGTGACACCGAAGAAATTTCCTTCACGAACGCATCATTTATTTTGCTGTAATTCTCTCCGGGGTCGATATCGTAAAACGGGAGCTCACCTTTCCGGATCTGATTACTTCCCTGAATCAAAGAGCGGTTCCAGCCGATCAAGTGAGCGACAATATCTCTCGGCGACCAACGTTTCAATTTCTTGAGAAATTGATCGTTTTGCAACGAGCGAATACATCTTTCGAATGCACGAACGTTTTCCTGAAAAGAGGCAATCTGATTTTCTATAAGTGACATCTACCGTAATATAATGATTTCACCGCCAGGATCTCCATCGCGATAAAGGGACGTCCGTTGTGTTCTCCGATTTCGTGAATGACGCAAATATTCGGATGGTTCAGTGCGGATGCAGATTGCGCTTCACGGCGGAATCGCTCCAGTGCTTCGGGAGTTGCAATCAAATCGTCCGGTAAAAATTTCAACGCGATCGTGGCGTTTGAGGTTGAGATCCTCCGCTTCGTAGACCACGCCCATTCCTCCCCCGCCCAGCTTGCGCAAAATCCGATAATGAGAGACCGATTCACCAATCATTGCAAAGATTTTAACGCAAAGACGCAAAGACGCTAAGAACAGATTTTATTCGTACGATTTAACGTTGACTTGTTTTTTCAAACGTCTTAACTAGAGAACTGGTAGGAAACCCAGGAGGAAAAGATGAGAACCACATCGAAGCCCGAAGGGAAAAAATTGAAATTAAACAAAGAGACCGTAAAGGATCTCGACACACCGAAAGCGGAAAAGGTGAAGGGCGGAATACCCATACAAAGAACCTCTATAACTGGATCAGCTTGTTGTGCGACCTGCGACCGGACGGATTGAGGGATCGGGATGCAGCGCGATACTGTGTTGGAGTGACTCGCATGAATCGTTTGAATATTCTGGAGAAGTGACAGTGATCTGAAAAGCCTGCCGAAAGAGCAATC
>JBKKAT010000819.1:0-2898 GCA_046714535.1 Acidobacteriota bacterium
GAATTCGATCATGCCGACATTTATCCGGACATGGCTTCGGTGGAAAATGCGTTCTGGCAACTGATCAAAGTGATTCCGTCCAACGGGACCGTCATTGTAAATCATGACAATGAAGCGGCGTTGCGGCTCGCAAAGAAAGGATATAGCCGTGTTTCGAGTTTTGGTTTTCATCCGGAAAGCGATTATCGCGTGACACTCGAAGGTTGGATTTCAGGCGAGGCAAATTTTCGCTTGAATGAAGAACGTTTCAAACTCCGCACGTTTGGCGATCATAATGTATTGAATGCGGCCGCGGTCGCTCTTTTGGGAAAAACGCTTGAAATCCCATCCGGAGAGATCCAGAAGGCATTTGATGCGTTTACAGGAGTGAAGAGACGAATGGAGTTACGCGGTGAAGTGGACGGAATCTCGGTCTACGATGATTTTGCCCATCATCCCACCGCAATTCAATCGACGTTGAAAGGAGTGAGGAAAGTATTTCCGAAAGCACGGATCTGGGGAATTTTTGAACCACGATCCTGGTCCAGCAGGCGAAACGTATTTCAGCAGGATTTCGGAAGAGCGTTTCAGTCAGCGGATCTTGCACTCATTGCGCCGGTGTTCGAACCGGAAAAATTACCGACTGCCGTCCGGCTCGATCCGCAACTTTTGATCGCGGACATTCATCGCAATGGAACCCCTTCGCATTATTTTGAGTCAAATGAAGACTTGGTGGAATTTGTACTCACGCATGCAAAAGAAGGAGACCGGCTAATTTTGATGTCGAACGGATCTTTTGATGGAGTTCATGAAAAAATCCTGAACGGATTAAAGGAGTTATAAGATGCCCAGAAAAAAACCCACATCGCAAAGAAAAGTGCTTACAGGACTAACGCCTTCCGCTTTTCAACATACCGCAGATCGCGAAGCATTAAGAAAACTGGATCAATTGCCCGGCATGCAAATGTTGCTTCGAAAAGTGTCCGGAGGTTATGTAGAAAACACGCTGCGGATGCTCAATGTTTCGCAAAATATCCGGGTCAGCGCAAAGCAATTTCCGCAGGTGCATAACCTGTTCCGGGAAGCCTGCGATGTTCTGGATATCAAAGAGATGCCTGAGATCTACATCGCCACTGCACCGGCCATCCCAAACGCATTTTCGTTTGGGATGCATAAATATTCGGTAACGTTGCTGACCGGACTTTTGGATCTACTGACCGAAGAAGAGTTGTTGTTCGTCGTCGCTCATGAGCTCACGCACATCAAATGCAATCATATGATGTACAAGACGCTGCTCTACCTTCTCACATATGTTGGAACAGAGATTTATGGCATGTTTTTCAAAGTGGCCGCAATCACTTTCTTTCCTATTGAAATGGCGCTTCGCTCCTGGGAAAGAAAAGCGGAGTTCAGCTGCGATCGCGGTGGTTTGCTTGTGGTTCAAAATGCGGAAGTCGCGAAAACAACAATGGCAAAGCTTTCCGGTTTTTCCAAGTCTTTGAAGACCCAGGTAAATATTCAGGAAATTTTGAAACAGGCTGACGAACTGAAAGACATGGATGAACAACTATTCGTGCGGGTAATGAAAATGTACCATACGGCTTTTCGTTCCCATCCGTTTCCGATCATCAGAATCAAAGAACTTCATAACTGGTCACAGTCCAATCAATATCACAGAATCCTGAGCGGAGAATACAAAAGCAAAGCCGTATGATTTTAAGTGCTGAGCAATGAGTGCTGAGTGCTGAGTACCGCAAGCTCTACGATGAAAAACATTCGCGACAGTTTGAATCCGCTGGAAGCATGGAATCGCTTATCCACTTTCGAAAGACTCGACACTGAAATTCAGCCAGTCACGGAAAGTCTCGGATTTTATGTTGCGCACGACATCCAGGTCCCGGAAGACGTTCCCGCTGCAAATCGTTCTTTCATGGATGGATTTGCCGTGCGATCGATGGATGTCAGCACTGCTCCGGTGCGGCTGAAAATCGCTGGTGAAGTTTTGATGGGAGCAATTTCCGGTCAAAAACTGAACGCCGGCGAAGCCATGTTTATTCCTACGGGTGGGTTTTTGCCGGAAGGGGCCGATGCAGTAGTGATGCAAGAAAATACCTCCACCGATGCAGGCCTGGTTCACGTTATGAAACCAGTTTCACAACATGAAAACGTGCAACTTACCGCCGAAGACTTCCGTCGCGATGAAGTTTTGTTTTCGGCGTTTCACAGATTGCGTTCGCAGGATCTGGGAGCGCTTGCCACATTTGGAATCACCGAAATACCGGTGATCCGTAAACCTGTCGTTGCGATCATCAGCACCGGCAATGAATTGATTCATTTTCATGGCAAGCTTGAACCGGGACAAATTCGCGAAACGAATGCGCTCACTCTTGCGGCAGCGTGCGGGCAATTCGGTTTCCGCGTTCACCATTTGGGAATCGTTCGCGATGAATTAGAAGCGCAACGACAAGCAATGACTGATGCTTTGAGCAGGTCAGATGTCGTATTGGTATCGGGAGGAAGTTCCGTTGGCGAGCGGGATTATACTCTGGATGTAATTTCTTCGTTCCATGACTCGAGTCTCATCTTTCATGGTCTTGCGATCCGTCCGGGCAATCCAACAATCTTCGCCTCCATCGATAAACGCTGGGTTTTTGGACTCCCGGGGCAGCCGGTCTCTTCCCTCATTGTGTTTTATCAATTTGTTTTGCCATTTTTGTTTCATCTTTCGGGAGAAAGCATTCAATTCCAAAACTTTACAGAAAGCAGGTTCCGAACCGTTCGAGCCTTCCTCGAAGAAAACATTAAGCCTCTTCCCTCAAAAACAGACTACGTTCGGCTTCGCTTGCGCCATCAAGATGGAAAATCGTTTGCAAAACCTGTTCTGGGAAAATCGGCGTCTCTATCCACACTGGCAAGAGC
>JBKKAT010000820.1:0-7369 GCA_046714535.1 Acidobacteriota bacterium
GCTGGCAGCAAGGCAATCAGAGCAAGGACTTGCCAGAAAGGACGGGAATATAGTTTCGCCGTCATTTGCTCCAGAAAATCCATCATTTCTTTCGGGAATGGAAAAAGACGATTCTGAACATATAAAAGGGTGCTCATGCAAAGAGCGATCCCTGCAAACAGACAGAGCGTGACAATCAAGGAACGGACGGATGGCATTCTCAAGCGGAACGTTTCTCGCAAATTCACTTTCAGATAAACGGCAAACGCAATCGGAAGCGCAAAAAAGATCGCAATTTCCGTAAAAATCAACCCCGAAACGAGATCCCGCATCTGCAAAGGGAGTCCGACGTAGATCAAAATAGCGAGCGAAACCATGGTAAAAAACAGCGCTTCCGAAGAATCAGGGACCGGTTTCGGCAGTATGTTGGATCGTTTAAAGGAGAGTCCGAAAGAAGAGGCATCTCCAAACAAAACTTCTTCCCGTCCAAAAAGTTTGATCGCTCCAAAAATCGCAACAGAAGCGAGAAAAGTGATTGAGAAAAAAACGATGAAAATATGCTGCCAGCTAAGGATTCCCAGCATCAACTCTTTAAACAGCAAAACAACATTTGCGATCGGCATGGTTAACCAGAATCCCTCCAACCGGATTCCGGGAATGGAGGAGATCATCGCGGGGAGAGTGGCCACCAGGTAGAACGGAGTCACCAGGTTTTGCGCTTCTTTAAACGAGCGCGCAAAGGAAGCAATGGCCATCATGATGCCGCTGAAAAAGATGGACAGCGGGATCATGCAAAGAAACATGATGAACATATAACTGATGGGAATTTTGATCTGAATGGCCTCAGTCAGCTCGCTAAAAATTCCAAAAGCAAAAGTTGCCATCATGCTTCCGAGATTCAAGAGACCGGTAAGCAAAGCGATCAGGCTAACCGTCAAGAACTTGCCCAAAACGATTTCGCTTTTTGTTGCCGGGCTTGTCAGGATTGTTTCGAGTGTTCCCCTCTCTTTTTCTCCCGCCGTCATATCGATGGAAGGATAGAGGGCCCCCACCAGAATCATGAAAACCATGAGCATCGGCAAGAACCGGCTGATCACGAATCCGCCCATGCGCCGTTTAGTCGCAACGTTCACTTCTTCAATATTCACAGGACGGACAAACTCCAGGCTAAGTTCCTCTTTTTCCAGGCGCTGGGCCAGCAGTTCCTTTGCAAAATCTTCAATGATCAGCCGGACGCGATCCAGATTAGTGGCAGCGTCATCGTTGGACCGGTCGTAGAGAAGCTGGATCTTTGTCGTTGTATCTTTCGTCATCAGCTCTGAAAAATCGGAAGGCGCTTTCAAGACAAAATCGATCACACCCTGCCTTACATCTTCATAAACATTCTCGCTCCTAACGATTTCGATTCTTTCCTCGGCTTTGATCCGCCGCATCAGATTCGAATCTTCAGGAATATTGACCAGAGCAACCCGGATCGTTTTCTGCTCCATTTTTACTTGTTGACGCGAAGCAAGCGAATTTACGAAAAGCATTAATCCCGGGTAGAGCAACAAGGGAATGATGATCATTGTGAAAAGCGTTCGCCGGTCCCGCAACGTGTCCAGCACTTCTTTTCGAAAAATGCTATTGATTTTGTTGAATCTCATATTCTTCAACCAGAGAAAAGAACACATCCACCAGCGTTTGTTTTCCTGTCTTAGACTTCAGGCCATCGAGAGTATCGCATTGCAGGATTCGACCGTTATGAATAATGGCAACACGGTCACAAAGGAGTTCGGCTTCAGTCATGTAGTGAGTGGAAAAGAGAATGCATTTCCCTTCCTGCTTTGCGGAGCGGATAAAATCCAGGATCGTTTTACTACTAATAATGTCGAGTCCGGCCGTGGGTTCGTCCAGAATAATGACAGGCGGCTCATGCAGGAGAGTGCGGGCAAGATTGACGCGCTGTTTTTGTCCGGTCGAGAGCTTGTCGCAATGGCTGTTCTGGTACGATTTCATATCGAACAACTCAATCAGTTTCTCTGTCCGTGCGAGGATCAATTCTTTCGGCATCTCATGAAGTTCTCCAAAGAAACGAAGCACTTCCCGCGGAGTTAAGCGTCCGTACAGACCTGTGCCGCCCGTGAGGAAACCCAACTTCTTTCGGACTTGCAACGAATCCCGGGTAACATCAAATCCTGAAACGCGGGCAAGCCCGGAAGTGGGTGCCAGAACCGTGGCAAGAATTCGTAAAGTGGTTGTTTTGCCTGCTCCATTCGGCCCAAGCAATCCCACGATTTCGCCGTATTCACAGGTGAGCGAGAGATCACTCACCGCCCGCACGACTCCTCTGGCTTTGTCCAGATAGTCCTTACTTAGATTTTCGACCTCAATCGCTGGCATGCTGGGAACTTAGTCCTGTCTCCCTTCAATCGCCAGAAGCAGAACTCCAGCGGCCAGCGCCAAACGGCGGTCCAGACGCTTTCCCGTATCGGAAGTGAGATCCATGGTTGCCCGGTAAAGAAATGGATTGAACTGCTGCTGAAAAGTGCCCACCACCTGTCCACCAACCGTGAATTGATATTTTTGCGGAATCAAATTCGTCAAGAAGCGGCGCAGAATTGCTAATACTGTAGAATCTTCCTCCACTTTTCCAATCATCAGTCCATTGGGGTCGTAGATTTCCCATTCGTCTCTTAAGATGGATTTGAGTCCCTTTCTTTTCAGCGAACCGGCCTTCTCACCGGAAGGCATTTCCACAATGTCGTAAGTGGGAGATATGTCCAGAATTTGTTGCGTTCGAATCGCAAGCACCTGATTGGCTTTTGCTTCATCGGAATAGACACGAATATCTTCGCGAATTTTGAACGCTTTCTGTTCGCTAAAAAGCAAGAGTCGCTGGTTTGTATCATAAACACGGAACGCGCCACCAGCCAATTTGAAGAACTGCTTTCGGAATTCAAAAATGTGTTGATCAACAGGAAGCATGTCTATCCCCCTTAGCTCTTTAGCCTTTGTTATCTTCCGTTAAATCCAACTAGAATTCAAGGTTAGGTTGGCCCGGAGGATACGTCACTTTCATGCCCTCTACGCGCGCGAAAGAGGTCAGAGTGTGCGATTTGACCTGATTTGCATTCACCATATGCAACACTTCCACACCGCGAGCAAACAAAGCATCGGAAAGAAGCATCCGGTGGCACTTTGCATAGAATGCTTCGGCACACATCAATGCGATTCTTTCTTTCCAGCCGAAATCGATCACTTTCTTCAAACCTTCTTCGAAGGCCGGTGTCTGCATGTAATCCGCATACCCTCGAAAACCCTCGTTCTTCAAGGCGAGATTCGTACTTTCGGCGGAGGGCTTCCTGAGTCCACCCAACTCTGGCATGTGAATATATTCAATCCCTGCTTCGCTCACAGATTTCTGCAATGCTGTTTTATCGAATTGTGGGTTCCATCTCGATCGTGGAATCGTACGGATGTCGATTAAGATTGCAATGGAGTGCTGGTTGAGCATTCCAAGAAATTCTCTTTCGGATCTAGTGGAATGTCCGATGGTGTAAATCACGACCCAATCCATCCTGACCGGAATAACTTGAACAGAAGCTCGCAAAGGACGCTAAGAAAAAAATGATTAGTTAACTTTGCGATCTTCTGTTCAAAACTTTTACTTGCCAGTTTTGGAAAGCACCATACTCAATGATTTTATCAAAGCTACTCTACTTTCGTATCCTTCAAGAATCTCAGGCTCCCGGAGTTTCCCGGATACAACCACCAACGTGGGAAATGCTTCGACGTTAAATCGATCCTCCAGCTGCTGAACCTCGGGTGGATTTTTCCCTTCTTCTTGCTGGCGATCCACAACCTTCACCGGAACGAAGTTTTTATTGATCCAATCAGCAGTCTTTTTGTGGGCATAGACATCTTTTTCCATCGTCTGACAGGGCCCGCACCATTCGGCCGTGAAATCGTACAAGAGAGGCTTGTTTATCTTACTTGCAACGGTCTCCGCTTCCGTGATCGGAATCCACTTCACGAGACTCGCTGTTTGATCGTGCGATCTGCTTTCGTAAATTCCTGTTCCAATCCTCGCCAGCATGAGCACAGTTGCTACCCAGAGCAGAAGAACCGGTTTTCTTCGCGTGGATCCGCTCTTTGCAGCGATGGTTTCATTCGGCATAAGAAAGTTCCTTCCGGTTTAGTACAAGAATCGCAAGGACCAGACACAAAGTAATGGTTGAAAAATAGGAGCAAATAGAAAACCAGGAAATGTCTCCACCGAACATTGTTGTGCTGAAATTCGGAGTCAAGAATCTTTCAATTTCTACTGCGGCTCGCTTCAACGAATCCAGCGAAAACTTCGCGCCGATCTGTTGGAACAAAGGAATTGTTAAATAAAGAAGGATGATAAGACCAACATCGCCATACCCGCTTCTCAAAGAAGACAAAAAAACAATCACGGAGGCTATCCCGAACGACAGGATTAGATGATCAGCAAGATTCATGAATGCTTCCTGGAGCTTCAGTTCCGCCGGATGAAACCAGAAAGAAGCGCAACTCACAAGCCATACAATCAATGAAAAAACGAAAACTGCGGTGGCCAGTGCGAAGTATTTGCTATAGACATATTCCGATCGAGTTACGGGACGTACGAAGACCAGCTGTAAAACGCCACTGCGGACTTGCTTTCCGATAATTCCGGCGCCAAGAATCCATGCAGCAAGGACGTGCGAGTCAGGCTCGGGAAGTGAGGGCGCTCCAACAACCATGGCCACAATTCTTGGAAGTAAACCAATCACTGCAAGAATCAAAATGACAACAACAGAAGACGATCGTTCCCTGAGAGTATTCAAAATGATCACGGGATTCATGACGTTCCGCCTCGTCTTTCAAGGAAAAGACGTTCGAGTCGTCCTTCTTCCGGCGTTGCTTCAATGACCGGAACATCCTGCTCCAACAACGTTTTCAGTAATGAAACGACATTCGAATCTCCCGTGACTGAGAATCTTGCTTCAGGGGGCGTAACTTCCAGCAATTCGGCGCCTGCTTGCGCTGCCACATCAGCCAATTTTTCATTGGCGATAGGATTCCCGCCGGCTGCCCAGCGAACTCTTAAAACCCGTTTTGATTCGGCACCTGCGTTGAGAACTTCAACCGCATCCACTTTGCCATAATTGATAAATGCCACCCTGTCACAGACTCTTTGCACCTGATCCAGCTGATGCGAGTTTAAAAGAACCGTAACCCCCTTTTCTTTCAACTCTCGAAGAATGGTGCGGAATGTGATCACTCCAACGGGATCCACTCCCGAAACAGGTTCGTCAAGAAACAAATATTTGGGCGTACCAAGAAGAGCCTGGGCAAAACCCAATCGCTGAAGCATTCCACGCGAATACCTTTTGATGGCCTGTTGCCCCGCAGATGGCTCTAGACCCACTTTGGAAAAGACTCTTTCAATTTCCTGATTTTCAGAATCTCCGGGAAGGCGCGCAAGACGATAATGATAACGAAGGAAACTGAAGCCGGTCATCCAGCGATCAAAATTGAGTCTTTCCGGCAAAAAACCGGTCGCGGCTCGAATCTCCAGATCGTCAGGTGCATGGCCGTCAATGGTAATGCTTCCGGTGTCGGGGAAAAGTAAGCCCAGAAGACAGCTGAGAAAAGTTGTCTTTCCTGCGCCGTTGGGTCCAATGATTCCAAAAGTTTCCCCCGGCTGAATCGAAAGAGAAACACCCTGCAGCGCAGGCACCTTTCCTTTCTTATAAGTTTTCGACAGATTCTCAACTACAATTCCCGGCGTCGACATCAGTGTTGATTAAACCAGCCTTTTACGGGCGATACAACAGTAGGTGTAAGAAGGGGGAAAGGGAGATGGAAGGAGATGAGGAGATTAAAATATCTCCCTATCTCCAATATCTCCTCATCCCCCTTCTTACACTTCCTTTCCTTTCAAAAATGTAATGTTGCGCCAAGGCATCGGTAATTTTCTATCGATACTATTGAGCTAACGAAAGGAGATACGTAAACATGAAAACCAAACAATTCTTTTTCCTGATTTTGTTGACTGCAACGATTGCCTCGGCGCATTCTCCGGAGTTTACCAGCCGGTTTTTCGAAGAGAGCTGCAACTTTACATCAACGGGACGAAATCCTTACTTCATTTTAGTGCCCGGCCATCAGATTGTCCTGGAAGGGGACGATGAGGGAGAGCTTCTACGGGTTGTCATCACGGTACTGGATCAGACCAAAATTGTAGATGGTGTAGAGACAAGAGTCGTAAAGGAACGTGAAACGATCGATGGCGAATTGGTGGAAATTTCCAGAAACTATTTCGCAATCTGCAAAAAGACAAATAGCGTTTTCTACTTTGGCGAAGATGTCGACATTTATGAGAACGGTGAAATTGTCAGCCATGACGGCGCCTGGTTGGCCGGCGTCAACGGTGCGAAGCCCGGAATCATCATGCCAGGAACAGCACTGATCGGTGCAAGACATTTCCAGGAAATCGCGCCAGGAGTGGCTCTGGATCGCGCAGAAATCACAAGATTGGATGCTGCCATCACCACTCCTTTTGGTGCCTTAGACAACTTGTTAAAAACGAAAGAAACGACTCCGCTGGAACCAGGCCATGTTTCCATTAAATACTATGCTCGCGGAATCGGTCTCATCAAAGATGGTGCGGCAGAGTTAATCAACTTCGAAACGAATGCGAGTGCAGTAGATGAGGATCAGTAGCGTAGTTGAGCCCGGATGGTGTTTAATAGCATCAGTACAGAAATCTGGCATGCGAGTTCTCGTAATTGAAGACGACGATACAATCTCATCTTTTATCACCAAAGGATTAGAACAGTCCGGCATGGCCGTTGACAGTGCATCGAACGGCGAAGAGGGACTGCATCTGGCGCTGAGTTTCCCCTACGATGCAGCCATTGTGGATATCATGTTGCCGAAGATGGATGGATTGACGCTTGTGCAAAAAATGCGAGAAAAGAAAATGAGTACGCCGGTGATCATTCTCAGCGCAAAGCGCTCGGTAGACGATCGCGTCAGAGGATTGCAATCAGGGGGCGATGATTATCTGGTAAAACCATTTGCGTTTTCAGAGCTTCTGGCGCGCGTTCATGCCTTAATCCGGCGGAGCAGCACCACGCCCCAGGAAACGTATCAGCTCACGGCCAACGATCTCAGCATGAATCTACTTACGCGCGAGGTGACAAGAGGCGAGCAACCGCTCGATTTGCAACCGCGTGAATATGCGCTGCTGGAATACCTCATGCGGAATACCGGACGCGTGGTGTCCAAAACAATGATTCTGGAACATGTGTGGAACTACAGTTTTGATCCGCAAACAAATGTGGTCGATGTACTCCTTAGACGCCTCCGAAACAAGGTGGATAAAGATATTTCTGTA
>JBKKAT010000821.1:0-3631 GCA_046714535.1 Acidobacteriota bacterium
GGATCTGGATATGCAGCTGGCTGCTGAAGAATCAATCGCTGCAGGTTTGAGGAATATTGACAAAAAGAGAGAAAAGCGGAGCGGAAAGAAAATCCAGGGTTGTCTGATTGCAATTGAACCTCGCACCGGTTACATCAAAGCTTTTGTCGGCGGTCGAAACTATTCGAAAAGTCAGTTTAACCGGATCAATCAAGCGGTGAGACAACCGGGAAGTGTTTTTAAGCCGGTTGTTTATGCTGCTGCGTTTGAAAAGGCTTTCACGGACCCACCCGCGTTTACTCCTGCCACGCTGGTGGAAGATGGACCATGGATTGTGAAAACCGCGGACGAAACATGGGAGCCGAAAAATTACGATGGCGAATACCATGGCATCGTAACCTTAAGAAAGGCTTTATCGCATTCCATGAATATTGCTACAGCTAAACTCGCCAGCGCGGTTGGTTTGAAGGAGGTGGCAGAGCTGGGAGAACGTCTTGGGTTCGAAACTGTAAAGGCTTATCCCTCGATCGCGCTCGGAGCATTTGAAGTCAGCCCATGGCATGTGGCGCGAGCTTACGCAGTTTTTGCAAATGGCGGAATGAAAACAGAATTACGGACGGTCAAGCAAGTGAAGGATCACGGGGGTGCGTTGTTGGAAAGCAGCAACAGGGAGTCGAAGCGTGTGTTGCATCCGGAAACGGCATATCTGATAACGGACATGCTTCGTTCGGTGATGTCCGAAGGGACGGCGGCTTCGGTTCGCTCACTCGGTTTCACGCGTCCCGCTGCCGGCAAGACCGGGACAACCGATGAGTTCCGGGATGCATGGTTTGTCGGCTATACTCCCGATTTGTTGTGCGTCGTCTGGACCGGATACGACGACAATACTCCGTTAAAAATGACGGGAGCTGAAGCTGCTCTTCCGATCTGGGTGAGCTTCATGAAAAAGGCGACGCAGAAAATGCCGGTCAGAGACTTTGAAACGCCCGATGGCATTGTTACCGCGGTGATTGATCCATCGACCGGATACCTTGCCACCGCCGCCTGTCCGATGACCGAAACGGAATTGTTTATCGTTGGCACAGAACCGAACACCCAATGCATGGATCATACGTATAGCTATTATGCTTATCGCGACTATCACAAAGACCGTTATCGCTTGCGCTCCGATGATCGCGATCCGCCGAGAAGGTATTCACAGAAAAGAAAGAAAAGGTGGTGGCGTAAGTTTAAATTCTGGAATTGAGCATGTTAAAGGTTAAAAGTTAAATGTTAAAAGAAGCTCCGGCTATCGAACCTTTAACCTTTAACCTTTAACATTTAACTTTTAACTTTTCTCCAGCCCTTCGAGCGGGCCCATTCATCCATCTCGATGCGTCTTGCGTTTAAATCTCCGGGCGGTTTTTCATCCGGGGGAATGTGCGCTTTTTGCAGTGGTGGAAGGCCCATTTGTGCGCGACGTTCATTCAAATTTTCAGGATTTTCTATCGCGGGATAGGGACTCATCTGTCCTTGTTCATCCCAATCCAAAGAAGTTCCGTATAGCTGATTTTTTCCTTCGAACAATCGAATCCGGTCTTCCAGATACGCGATTTGCGACAAAGGGGCTTGCTGGTTTTCTACAGCAGTCTTTAAAAGTATCAGTGCGGTGCGCATAAAATCAGGCTCACCAATGGAATGTTGCACAATGCGCCATGCAGCTTCTTCACCATCCTTGCCCACCAGATCGAAACCAGGCCAACCGTGCTCTTGAATGATGACTCGAAGGCCCTCTGCGTTTCTTCGATGTACCGCTTCCATACGCGGATGATAACCTTCAAACAGAGAACCATCGGCCGCGAGTTCTTCGCGAACGCGGTCATCTTCTTCGATCAGACTCAACAACTGTTTGCGTAGTTCAGCGTTCAATGATGACCCAGAATTGCATGTGGTTGATAAAGTTCCTGTAGAAACTTGATTTCTTCGGAATCGAACGCTATGTCCAAAGCTCCGGCAGCTTCATCGAGGTGTTCCATTTTTGAAGCGCCGATAATGGGAGCCGTGATTCCAGGCTGATGAAGAATCCAAGCAAGCGCAATTTGCATTCGGGAAACGCCCCGGCTTTTTGCCAATTCACCAACACGATCGGCAATTTCAAAATCTGAATCCTGATAATAGAGCTTTTGTGCGTAGTCATCTGTTTTGGCACGAAGAGTTTCTCCCCAGTCTTTTTTGTTGCGATTCCCCGCAAGAAAACCACGAGCCAATGGACTCCAGGGCAGCAGGCCGATTCCTTCACTACGGCAAAAAGGAATCATCTCCCGCTCTTCTTCGCGATAGATAAGGTTGTAGTGGTTTTGCATGGAAACGAAACGCCTCCAGCCATGTTGATCTGCTTTGTAGAGTGATTGCGCAAACTGCCAGGCATACATGCTGGATGCGCCAAGATAAATCGCTTTTCCGCTTCTCGCAACGGAATCAAGCGCCTCCAGTGTTTCTTCAATCGGTGTTTCGTAATCCCAGCGATGAATCTGGTACAGGTCTACATGATCCATTTTTAATCTGCGCAGCGATCCATCGATGGAATGTAAAATGCGTTTGCGGGAAAGCCCTTGATCATTCGGATCATCGCTCATCGGGAAAAAGAGTTTTGTCGCAACCACAACATCTTCGCGCTTTGGCGCAAAGTCTTTCAGGGCTCTGCCTAGAACTTCTTCACTCCTGCCACGCGAATACATATCGGCGGTGTCAAAAAAGTTGATTCCCAGTTCAACGGCGCGCTGAATGATCGGACGGCTCTGCTCCTCATCCAAAACCCATGGCCGCCACCGGGAAGAGCCGTAAGTCATCATTCCCAGACAGAGGCGTGATACGGTGAGACCGGTTTTACCGAGTTTTGTGTACTTCATAAAACTAATAAAATGAAAAATGAAAGATAAAAAATGAAAAACATCGACATGCTGACACCTACACTGTAAGTTTTTGGTTTTTCATTTTTTGTTTTTCTAAGTTTTGCCACGTTGAATTCCGGAAACAAATACGTCTCCGGTCAAATGCTTTTTTGCGGCAGCACGCAATTGTTCCAGCGTGATTCCTTGAGTTACTTGAAGCAATCGTTCCGTAAAATTCAGACCAACTCCAAAGAAATAGTTCGTAGCGAGATCCGATAGAATTGCGTCATTTGTTTGCAAGCTGATCCTGGTGGCGCCGGCGAAGGACGATTTTGCGCGATTCAGATCTTCCTGATGAAAACCGTCAGTGGCCAGCCGGTGAATCTCCTTCAACAGTGCTTCGCGAGCCTGCGGTTCTTTGGTTGCTTCAGTAGCCATATAGGCAACGAAACTTCCATGCGCGACGCGCGAACTATCACGCGCAAAGACCGTATAAGCAAGCGCTTGTTTGCCTCGCAGTTCCGCAAAAAAGGTTCCAGCAAGTCCTGATGTTACGTTGCTCAGCAATCGCAAAACGGGCCACTCAGGACTTGTGCGAACAACTGTTGGAAAGGCCAGTACGATCGCAGACTGCTTTCTGTCACGATACTCCACGATTTCCATTCGCGCAGTTGGTATCGTAGGAGCAGGGACCGCAGGCCAGGCCTCGTTTCGTTTCTGTAGCTTCCCAAAAAAATGTTCCGCCTGACTCTTTGCTTCTTCGGTTGAGATGTCTCCAACCA
>JBKKAT010000822.1:0-5077 GCA_046714535.1 Acidobacteriota bacterium
ACAGGTGGTTTCGATTCTTGTTTTGCCGCTGCAATCGAAACTTTTGCCCGAAGGACTGGCGAACTTTTTTGTTTCTGAGTTGCTTCGGTGATCGCCAAAAGAATGGCAACCGTTGTCAACGCCACAACAATCAGGATCGCGGGTTGACCGAATTTAAACTTGAAGTGCTTCAGGATACTCATTGATTCCCTCCCATGTCACCATCAAGTTTTGACGATTCATAGGGTGCAAACAATGAGGTAAACACCTCTATTTTTGGAAGAAAGTACCCTATAGTGCTGCGGGAGGTTTTTTCGAAGCGCGAGCCACATAGGCATAGCGGTTGAGAGAAAAATTAAAATGATCGGCGGCATCCTTCGCGCGCAAATCTTCCAGCCATTCCTGTATTTCAGCGGGAAACATTTTTTCAGACCGGATCAAGTAATCTGAAATCAGATTCGTAACTTGCAAAGCGTAGCTGTCTTCAGTAAAGGAAGTTTCCGATATGTGGAACAACTCCCCTTGAATTTGATCAAATTCCGATCGAATCAAATATTCACGGATTTTGCGGCCTTGCCAGCCATCTGCTTCATGATCGGACCAGAGTAAAACGATGCGACGCGTCCTCTCCTTAAAACTGCTATTCCACACAATGGTGTCCCAATCCGTATCGGCTACTAATAATTTTCCGCCCGGTTTCAAAACGCGCATGGTTTCCCGGAGCAATGCGATGGGTTCGCTGGAATACTCCAAAACTTGAATCATCATTGCAGAATCAAATGTGTCGTCTTGATAAGGCAATCGGTGAGCATCGCCTGAATCGTAAGTGATTCTGCCCTCATGCGGAGAGTTTCGTAGCTGATGCCTTGCTATGGCCAACATCGGTTCACTGCTGTCAATTCCGGTGATGCGACACTGACACTGCAAAAATTCCGCAAGAGCGACGGCATTTGCGCCGGTTCCACATCCAATATCCAACACATGCTCGTTCGGTTGAACATTGAATAAGGAAAAGTAATCGCGCCGCAATTTTTGCAGTGCTTCCGTTTGAAACAAACGGTTTAGCTGTGAAGCTACATGATCGTCGAATTCAAAACCACTCATAGATCAGCTGCCTTAGGAGCCGGCTAAATAAAGCCGGCGATCATCAATGCCAGCAGAATGCTGGTGCTCATTTTGCGGGGCGCTCATCTTAAGTTTTGAACTTATATTCACTTAATTTTTCGATTGGCTGGTAATTCGGCAGGGTAAAAACGAATTTACTTCCGTGTCCTAGCTGACTTTCTGCCCAGATTCTTCCGCCATGGGCCTGGACAATGCCACGACAAATACTCAAACCAAGACCCGTTCCAGCTTCTTTCAGCTTTGTAGCGCCGGCGGTTCTGTAGAATTCGTCGAAAACTTTATCGCGGTCCTGATCGGCAATCCCGATTCCCGTATCCTTCACCGTTACCTGAGCAAAACTGGCAACGAACGTTTCACCCTGCACCTCCAACGCCGGGATTTCATCAGCATGAATCTGAACGGTTCCCTTTTCATGAGTGTACTTAATCGCGTTATCCAGGAGATTCAGGACGACCTGAAAAATCTTATCGGCATCCAGATTCATCACGATGGGACGTTTTGCAAAAACAATCACAAGCTGTTGTTGTTTGGATTGCGCTCTTGGTTTCAAGGTCTCAGCCGCTCTCTCAATGATTGCCGTCAGGTCGCATTCCGCCTTCTGGATTTGTTGCTGTCCGGACCGAACGCGCGAGAGATCCAGGAGTTCGTCCACCAGCTTAGCAAGGCGAACGGCCTCATCATGAATGATGGAAGCGTGCCCTGCAATCTGATCCTGACTGGAAACTTTCCCGCCTTTCAATCGTTCCGAATAACCCTGAATCACGGTCAAAGGAGTTCTAAATTCATGAGCCAGCATGTTGATGAAATCCGATTTCTTGCGGTCCAGCGCACGTAATTCCTGGTTCTCCCTTTCGAATTTCTCCTTCTGCAGATTTTCTTCATACAATCTGGATTTGGTAATCGCGCGGGAAGCGTGTTCCGCCAGAGCCTCAAACATGATGAGATCTTCTTCGGTAAAAGTTCGCATGACGAATCTGCTATCCACATAGATGATTCCAATCACGTTTTGATCCTGTTTCAATGGAACGCAAAGGATTGTTCGTAAGTCCAGATTCGTAACGCTGTCCGACTCTTTCAGCCGCTGTTCCGATTGAGCATCGCGGACCCACGCGGGTTGCCCGGACTCGGCAACACGATTTGCCACCGTCATGCTGATTTTGAAATTTTCCTGAGCCAGATCTTTTTTGGATGCTGATCTCGCCACGCGGAATTCCATGCTCGCCTTCCTGTGCGGATGAGGAGTAATTACCGGATCGTAGAGTCTGTGATCCAGTTTGATTGGATTTTCCAGTAGCATCAGAAAACCCCGTTCCGCGCCTGTGATTTCAACAGCGGAATCAACCACCTGCGTCAAAAGCATTTGCATGTCGGTGGTGGAGTTTAATTCCTTGGAAAGCTCGAGCAGAATGTTTAGCCGCCTGAGCTCTTTCGCCTCTTCGCTAAGAGAAGCAAAGTCCCCCGGCTGAGCAGGAGGTTTAGACAGATCCCTATCCTTCTTGTTAAACATGGATTTCCAAACGGCCGGGCATAATGATAACCCAAACACATGAGGTGGGCAAATGGGAAACCAGACACTCCGTGCTTACTACAATATTAAATCTTATTCTGTAGTAGAAGCGACCTCAAATGTCTGCTCCACCGGCGCGAAAGGGCCAGCTTTAAGAGCAAATCCAGGAAGAGACCGGCAAGTCCTGGAAGAAGTAACGAGGCAGAAAGCTTCCAGGGTATCGCAAACAGAAGCCACAGGGTGGGAGCGCTGACGACCATCCCCAGATAAAGAAAGGTAAGGACGCGGATCACACTCCAGGGATTCCATCCCATCAAGTGAGCCAATGCGGGGCTCGAGCTTTTCTTCGAAAGCTGGGCCACGTAAAAATTCATGTAATTTAAAAGAGCACTTCCCAGAACGAGCGCTAAAAAGTTCAAGCTCAAAAAAGCCAGAGAACAATACAGAACCGTTTGTTTGAGATGGAAAATAACCACCTGACGTGCCGGACCTTCGGGCAGTTCGCCCGTTTCTATCCAGCGCATCATGCTGTTCGAGTATTCCGAGCTACGCCAGATGAGACGCTCCCAATTTTCCGGATCCCGCCGGGAAAACCAGAGAATCAGCACCGAAAGAAGAAGAGTCCAGAGCAACAAAATCAAAAAGCCACGCGCTAAGGAAACCTGCGCTTCTATCACAAAAGGAAAGTAACCTGCAATGGCTGTAAGCAGCGGCAGTGCGGCACGGGAGCCGATCCATCGCGAGAGCAAAACTGCGGTGGGAGTAAGGATCAGCACCAGCAGGCTGGAGTTCATTATAATAAAGTACATGAAAATCGGACTTTTAACAGGTGGAGGAGATAGTCCAGGATTAAACGCCGTCATTCGCGCCGTCGTTCGAACCGCTACGATGCACTACGGTTTCTATGTAATGGGAATCGAAGATGGTTATGAAGGACTTCTGGCTCCGATGAAAGTTCGTCCTCTGGGTCTGGCCGATGTCAAAGGGATTCTACAGATTGGCGGAACAATTCTGGGCACCAGTAACAGAGGAAACCCCTTCGCTTTTCGAACAAGAAATCAGAACGGAGAAATCGAAGTACGCGACCGTTCCGAAGAATTGTTCGAAAACTACCGTCGCCTCCGCCTGGATGGCCTGATTGTTGTTGGCGGGGATGGTAGCCTGAAACTGGCAAATGTGCTGATGGATAGAGGGATTCCCGTGGTTGGAGTTCCGAAAACCATTGACAATGATATTGCTGAGACCGAATACACATTCGGTTTTGATACTGCCGTTGCTACTGCAACGGAAGCGCTGGACAAACTTCATACGACGGCGGAAAGTCATCACCGCGTGATGTATCTGGAAGTGATGGGGCGAAACTCAGGCTGGATTGCCATTCATGCGGGTCTGGCCGGCGGAGCCGATGTCATTTTGATTCCGGAAATACCGTTTCGAGTGGACCGTATTTGCGAAAAAATCCAGGAAAGAATTGCGATGGGACGAAATTTCAGTGTTGTGATTGTTGCAGAAGGCGCAAGACCGATTGGAGGAACTCAAATCTACACGGAGAAACCGGAACAGAGTCTAGGAAGTGGCCGTTTAGGAGGCGTAGCGGAACAGGTCAGCCGCGAGGTTGCGGGATTGATGCAACAGGAATCGCGCGTTACTGTTCTTGGACATTTGCAGCGCGGAGGAGCGCCCACACCTCACGATCGGGCACTGGCAACCCGCTTCGGATCCACTGCGGCACATTTCGTAGCACAAAAGAGATTCGGAGTAATGTGCGCTCTTCAATGCAATGAAATCGTGGGAGTACCGATCGCCACAGCGGTCAGCAAATCCAAGACGGTGCCTCTGGAAGGCGAACTCGTGCGCATCGCTCGATCCCTCGGCATCTCATTTGGAGATTGAAAATCGAATTTCTGTGCCTTCCCACCTCCCCTTAGTGTCCCTTCTTTCATAAGAGGGGAAAACCGAGCAACACACGATTGACATTACGCTATAGCCGATCATTTTGGGACTGAAAGAAAAAAATGATATGTTCTACATTTGAAAGTGCGGCGCTCCATTCTGTTTCTTCTCGTATCGGTTTTACTCGGAGTTGTGTTGCGCTGCGCAGTAACATTCAAAGAATCTCCTGATTGCGTTTACCATCTTCGTCGCGCACGATTTGCTCTCCAGCATTTTCCACGAACGATCTTCTTTGATCCCATCACCAATTTTCCCGATGGCGGGATTTGCGTCTGGCCCCCCTTGTTCGACTTGAGTCTGGCTCTTCCCTCTCTTCTGTGGAATGGAACCGATACATCGCTTGCTTCCTTCGAGCAAAGTGCGATGTGGATTCCCATTTTATACGCTGCGGGAGCGGTTGCCGCTGCTGCGATGGTGGGCGCTGAGGTGAGAAAAAGATGGGGGATCGCTTCTGGATTGTTTGTCGCTAATTCACACGGTCACATCAAGTATTCACAATTCGGACACACCGAC
>JBKKAT010000823.1:0-4680 GCA_046714535.1 Acidobacteriota bacterium
CTGTGCAACTCTTGTTCCACAGGTTTCCTTCGGAAACCGGCTTACATCTTGCCAAAGTGTCGCAATCTTGAGCTTTCTTGAGGAGAACAATTTTTTGAGACTAAATCATTCCGGATCAAACAGCGCGATGGATAAACAAACGTGTAATGGTTTTTACCATACCTCCGAACGTGACGAACCAGGACAGTGTCACCTTTTGGGCCTGGGTTTCATTTTCACGATGATCCTTGGGCATGCGCCGTTGATTTTGCCGGCAGCGATTGGCAAATTGCCCTCTTCCTCCGCGCCGCTCGCTCCGTTTGTCATTTTTCAAGTTCTTACAGCAATTCGATTGATTGCCGATCTTACGGTTGCAAATCAACTTACATTTTGGATGTGGAGCGGATGGGTCACCGGAAGTTTACATCTAGTGTCATTCCTGGTGTACGTAATTCTGGTTTTTCGATCTGTAAAAATCCACCTGCTAGAGAGCATTCATCTGCTTGAAAATCGAATCGGCCTCTACTTGCGTTACTGAATTGTCGATTAGCGGATACAGAATTTCTTCTTCTTTTTTATTATGGTTCTCCAGAAACCTGTGTAGTTCGATCTCCTCTTTATCAGTGTCGGGATCTCCTTCTCTCACCTTGTTGTGGATCAGTTCTAACAAAGCTCCGATGCGACGATGTTCAATCTTCATCAAGTACACCGGCTGCTTATAAACCTGGCCTGTTTTTTCTTCAAAGGATGGAAACAGAATCTCTTCTTCCCAGGCCATATGTTTTTGCAGGCCAAATTTAAATTCCAGGAAGTATTCGCAGGCGCGAGAATAGTCCGTTCGTTTCAAGTCCTGAAAGCTTTTGAATAACCAGTCGAGCTGATCATGATCCTCTTCGTAGTGCTTCGAAATCGTTAAGGTTTTTTGCATCCGTTTCTCCTGTGAACATTTACGAGGAGCAACCCTCATGCCAGGAACTCCGTATGCTTCCTCCTCGACAATCGGCAGCCTGGATGGAACTTCCTGTCGGTAACGTGACAGATCGTCAGTCTCTTTCGTGCAATAATGGAGGAAAATGGTTGGCATATTGTTTGCGATATGCCGTGCAAATACAGATAGATCGAAATGAGTGAAAAGACGACCATCATGACATTCTTTGAAACCGATCATTTACGATTGGATGAGTTGCTCCAGAACTATATGAAATGGAAAAATCAATTCCCGCTGAAAGCGAGAGATTGTTTCCTTCAATTCAGATACGGCCTGCAGCAGCACATCTTTTGGGAAGAGGAAATTTTGTTTCCGCTATTTGAAGCAAAGACCGATCTGAGTGGTCCGTCTCAGATATTGAAAATGGAACATCGACAGATTCTTTCCTTACTGGGAGAATTGCACGCGAAGTTGAACAGCAACGATCGCAACACTGAAATCGAAGAATACCGCTTACTTGCTTTGCTTGGCGAACATAATTTGAAAGAGGAGATGATTATTTTTCCCGCCATCGAAGCAGCTGTCAATGAAGCTGAAGTCCAACATATTTTTGAAGCAATCAATCAAATTCCCCGCGCCAGCTAAAACGATTGAATTTATGAAAAGGATTGAATTTCGTTCCAAAGAAAGTGAATTTATTAATCTTTGCCAACTCACCAAAAGCGGCCCGCTCAGCGCCAAACTGAAAACCATTCACAGTTTAATGCGCCGGCGCTATCCCTTTATTGATCGCGTAGCGGTTGTGCTGTTTCATTCGGATAGCAGCAAGCTGAAGTCTTTTGTCTCCAGCAACGATGCTGCGGATCCCCTTGCGGGTTACGAATTTCCGTTGCAGCAGGCGCTCTCGCTGATGGAATCCATTGTCAAGGGTCCCCGCGTGGTCAATGACCTTTCCGTATTTGCCGGAGGAACACACGAACATACGCAAAAGATCCGAGAGCATGGATACAATGCCAGTTACACGGCTCCTTTTACTTTTGAAGCCGCATTCTGGGGTTTCATTTTTTTGAATTCCTACCAGCCGAATTGTTTCACTCCTGAAGTCCTGGAAAATATCGATCTCTATTGCCACATCATCAACGGCGTTGTGTTTCAGGATTTGAACCAGGTTCGAACACTGAATAGTGCGATAAAGACCATGACTGCCTTCGTATATTCCAAGAATCCCTCAGACATCCTTCAGCCGGATCGCATGTCGCGGATTACACAGTGGATCTTGGAAGAACTGGTTGCAGTTAAGAAGTTGTCGTGGAGCGATGACAGGATGGAACGTTTAGCGCAATTTGCTGCTCTCCACGATGTGGGAAAGATTGCGGTGCCGGATTCCGTTCTGTTCAACAAGGAGAAATTCACGCAGAAGGAATTTGCGATTATGACGACGCATTCGGAAAGAGGTTTGAACATGGTGGATGCGGTAATCGCAAACTTCGCGCTCGAATCGATGCCCGGGATCGAGATGCTGCGCAACGTCGTGCTGTTGCATCATGAAAGAATGGACGGCAGTGGATATCCGTTGAAACATAAGGGCAAGAAGATACCGATGGAAGCACGCATTGTGGCTGTTGCCGACGTCTACAACGGGCTTACGAGCAAGCGGCCGCATCGTGCGGCGCACCTGCAGACTGAGTCATTCCAGATTATGGAAAAACTGGTGGGCCAATTGGACCGCGATTGCGTTGCAGCTTTACTTCGCTGCAAAGAGAAATTGCAAACGATTCCTTGACTCGTAACAACACGACCCGTTCGCACGCAGGAGACGCGTGCTTCGCCTTCAGGATTTCGGGAGGAGGACGTGAAACGTTGAACCCTGGTTGATCTCTGTTTCAGCAAAGATGTCGCCGTCGTGATTCTTCAAAATCTGCTTTACAACCGAAAGACCTAATCCCGTGCCCCCAACTTCTTTTTTGCTTGTATAAAAAGGCTCAAAAATCAGCGGCAACTCTTCTTTCGAAATGCCAGTGCCGCTATCTTCTACGAGGATTTCCCAAAATCGGATCTGGTCCCGGATGACCTCATGTTGGCGAACCGTAATGTTGCCGCCATCCGGTATAGCCTGGATGGCATTTAGCAGCAAATTCAGGAATACCTGCTGCATCTGATCTTCATCTGCGTCGATGTGGATTTCGTCCGGCAACAGAATTTGAAGATCGATGTTTTTCTTTTCAAGCTGAGGCTTCAGGAATTCTGCAAGGCTCGAGATCAAGGTTTTCAAATTTACTCTTACTGTTTTTCCTGTTCTCCTTCGAGTAATGTCTAACCGGGAGCGAATGATCTTTGTGATCCGTTCAATCTGATCATTAATAATGTCGAGATCTTTTTTCACGGATTCGTTGGCTGCTTCTTTTGCGCTGAGAAGCTCAACGCGTCCGGAGATTATGTTGAGCGGCGTTCCAACTTCGTGGGCAATTTCAGAAGCAAGCATTCCGAGCAACATCAGTTTTTCACCTTGCCGTAGTTTTTCCTCAAAATACCTGAGTTGCAGTTCGTGCCTTTGCAGCTCTGCTTCCATCAAAGTCCGCATGAAAAATTCACCGATCTGACTTCCAAGTGTGTGGAGTGTGTTGTACATGCCTTCGTCTTCCGGAAACATTTCTCTGCTGAAAACATCGATAACACCGAGAACTTCACGCTTGAAAATGATTGGAAAAGAAACGAAACCTCTTATCTGGCCTGTGTTCATTAGATCTGCCCGCTTGAAGTCCGGATCTTGCATTACGTTCCGCCGAATCAAGGGTTTTTCGGTTCGCCACACCAGCCCAGGCAATCCCTCTCCTGATTCAAAAGTGACCGGCTCTTTTTGCAATTGTGCCAGGCCGGGAGAGCCATCTGACCATGTACTTTCCGATCGCAGGTGTCCCACGGTCTTATCGACCACATATAGTTCGCTGAAGAAACCTTCCCATGGAATCGATACGGCGTGCAATATGCTTGTGTAAGCTTCGTTTGCGGTGTGAGTGTGTTCGGTAAAAGCGCGCGCGACAGTCTGTTCTACTGCAAGACGCTGTTCGGCTCTCTTGCGGTTACTGATGTCATGGCGAATGGCAACGTACTGGTAAGGTTTTCCCTTGTGACCCAGAAACGGAACGATTGTTGTGTCGACCCAGTAAAGACTTCCATCCTTCGCCCGATTCCGCAGCTCTCCTTTCCAAACCTTTCCTTGCGCGATGGTGCGCCAGAGCTCGCGGATGAATTCTTTCGGATGATAGCCTGAATTGATGATTCTATGATCCTGACCCAGCAATTCTACTTCGCTGTATTTTGAGATCTCGCAAAACTTCTTGTTGGCGTAAGTGATCAAACCGTGCTGATCGGTGACTGCGACGATCGAAGCCTCATCCAGCGCGAATTTGATAGCCTGCAGCTCCTTGACCGATTGCTGGAGATGTTTTTCTATCTCCCGGTTCGTCTTTTGCCCCGGTTCGGTACCCATGATTGGAGTTTACTATATTTGTCCCACGGTGACCGCCCATGAATTCGTTTGCCAAACTGTCAATCCGGGGAAGAAATGTCAGAGCCTGCCGGTGGGAGGATCGTCGTGAATTTCTGGCTTCACTTTTGCTTTATGTAAGGTCATGCTGACCTGCGACAAACATGTTTCTGTAGAAGTATCCGAAATTTTGCCAAAAGCAATTGAATGGCACGTGATTTCGCTGTTATGGGAAAATCCGAGGCAACATTCGCTAGCGCAGATCGCATCTCTTACGTCGAAGATT